>JBDHDN010000077.1:0-11517 GCA_039591485.1 Gemmatimonadota bacterium | reverse complement strand
TTCCTCGAGTGGCGCCTCACCGACATGGACAACCGGTTCCGCGACCAGCTGCCCGCGATCGACCGGTCCCTGGTCGAGGCCGGTGTAAGCGCTGGTGAGAGCGCGGCCCAACCGTCCACGCTCGAGCAGCTGCTTGGCGCCGATACGGCTGGGGCGGCCGACAGCGCGGCGGCGGATACCACGGCGCTCGATGGCCCGGGACCTCTTACGGCGTTGTTGTTTAACGGCAACATCCCGGGCGAGTTCCTCGTGCCCGAGGAGGACTACCCCCGTGCGGACAGCCTGATTCGGCTCGACCCGGTGCAGCGGCTCGTCCCCCGCGGGCTCGATCTGGTCTGGGCTAGCGAGCCGATCTCCCAGGGCGCACGATCGTATCGACCGCTGTACGCCGTCGAGCGCCGGGCGATGATCACCGGCGAGCAGTTGCAGGACGCCCGGGCCACGCTCGACCAGACCAACAACCAGTCGATCGTGCTCTTCACCCTGACGCGTTCCGGCGGACGGCGATTCCGGCAGGAAACGCGTCAGCACGTGGGTGACTTCATGGCCATCATGCTCGATGGCCGGGTATTCCGCCAGCCACCGGTGCTTCGGTCGGAAATCGGCCGGAACGGCCAGATTGAGCTGGGCAGCGCGAGCCTCCAGGAGGCGCAAGACCTTGCCCTGGTGCTCCGGGCCGGAGCGCTGCCGGCACCGCTCGAGATCGTCGAAGAACGGACGGTCGGGCCGAGCCTGGGCCGAGACTCGATCCGGCAGGGCACGCAGGCCGGGATCGTCGCCGGGGTGTTGGTGATCCTCGTTATGATCGGCTACTACCGCATGGCGGGGATCCTCGCGGTCCTTGGCCTCGCGTTCTACGCCCTGTTCACCATCGGCGGGCTCGCGAGCTTTGGCGCGACACTGACGCTACCCGGGCTCGCCGGGTTCGTGCTGTCCCTCGGCATGGCCGTCGATGCCAACGTGCTGATCTTCGAGCGCATCCGCGAAGAGGTGAAGACCGGGAAGTCGCCTCGCCTGGCCGTCGACGCCGGGTTCAACAACGCGATGCCCGCGATCATCGACGCGAACGTAACCACCGTGATCACGGCGGCCTTCCTCTTCCAGTTCGGCACCGGCCCCGTGCGCGGCTTCGCGGTGACGCTGATCGTCGGCATCATCGCCTCACTCATCACGGCCGTCTTCGTGACCAAGACCCTCTTCCTGATCTGGCTGCAGCGCCGGTCGGCGACCAAGGAGTTGGCGATCTGATGCTTCGGCTCTTCGACAACGCGCAGTACAATGTGATGCGGCACTGGCGTGCCGCCGTAATCGCCACCGGCGTCTTCGTGGTACCGGGCCTCGCACTGTTCGGTGTGCACGGTCTGAACACGAGCATCGAGTTCACCGGCGGCACACTGATCCAGGTCCACGCCAATGATCCGGCGATCAACACGGCCGGCATCCGGGCTGCCCTGGGAGCGGCCGGCATCACGGGCGCGGAGATCCAGACGTTCGGCGCGCCGGATGAGTTCGTCATCCGGGCGCGGCTCGATCCGCGGAGCGAGCAGACCGATGCGACAACGCAGGAGACACGGGACGCGGTGCGCGATGCGCTGAATGCCGCATTCTCCCAGGAGGCGTTCGAGGTTGATCGCGCTGAAGCCGTGAGTCCGAAGGTGAGCGGCGAACTGCGGGAGCGTGCGACACTGGCCTTACTGCTCGGGCTGGGCGCGACATTCCTCGTACTGTGGTTCCGCTACGAGTGGCGCTTCGGGCTGGCCGCCGTGATTGCCACGGTCCACGACGTTATCGCGACGGTCGCGTTCGTCTCCTACCTGAACCTCGAGATCTCGCTCGTCGTGGTGGCTGCGCTGCTCACCCTGATCGGCTACTCGCTCAACGACACGATCGTCACGTTCGATCGCGTACGGGAGAACGTGAAGCGCTCGAAGCGGCAGGACTACTTCTACGACATCCTGAACCGCTCGATCAACGAGACACTGCCGCGGACCGTGCTCACATCCGGCACGACTCTCTCCGCAGTGCTTGCCCTGCTGATCCTCGGCGGCAGCGTGATCCGGCCCTTCGCCTGGGTGATGGCCTTCGGCATCGTCGTCGGGACCTTTTCGTCAATCTTCATCGCCTCGCCGGTGTTGTTGTGGGTCGAGCGGCGCTGGCCGAGCGAGGAAGTGAAGGTCGTGAAGGGCGCAGGCATGAGCGCCCCGGCGCCGGCCTGACGGTATCCGCCGATCGGGCGCCGTGCTCGTCGACACACACTGTCATCTCGGCGATTCACGGTTCGCAGGTGACCGCCCCGCGGTGCTGGGTCGCGCCGCAGCCGTCGGGGTCGGGCATATCGTCGCGATCGCCGACTCCGTGCAGGCGACTCGGACCGCGATCGACCTGGCCCGCGCGCGGGGGGTCTCCGCGACGGCCGGCGTGCACCCGCATGAGGCGTCTAGCTGGTCCCCCGAGATCGCTTCGGAGATCGCGGAGCTGCTCTATGAGCCCTGCGTCGTGGCCGTTGGCGAGACGGGGCTCGACTACCACTATGATCACTCCCCGCGACCCGTGCAGCGCGCGGCGTTCGCTGCCCAGCTCGACCTCGCGGCGGCGCGGGCGCTGCCAATCGTGGTGCACGCGCGTGAGGCCGACGACGACACCGCTGCAATGATCCAGGAGTGGGGATCGCGAATTCCTGCGGTCGTGCTACATTCGTTCAGTTCCGGCCCGAGGGTGGTGGACGCAGGGATGGCGATCGGGGCCTACTTCTCCTTCAGCGGCATGGTC
The DNA here is from genome assembly GCA_039591485.1 of Gemmatimonadota bacterium. Classification (GTDB taxonomy): domain Bacteria; phylum Gemmatimonadota; class Gemmatimonadetes; order Gemmatimonadales; family GWC2-71-9; genus JAOTVV01. The sequence goes on along the minus strand of JBDHDN010000077.1, from coordinate 8,748 downwards.
ACGTTCCGCAATTGGACGCTCGCGGACGTGGTTGTGGGCTGTCCGGCGGACCGGTTGCTTCTCGAGACCGATGCGCCCTATCTCGCGCCCGTCCCTCACCGCGGGAAGCGGAACGAGCCGGCGTACGTGCGGCTGGTGGCCGAACGGGTGGCAGCGCTGCGCGGAACGCCGGTCGAGCGCGTGATCGCAGAGACCGCAGCGAACGCCGCCCGGTGCTTCGGCGACCGGGTGGCCGCAACACACCTCACGGACTGAGAGCTATGCCTAGCATTCCTTCCGACATCGCAATCGCCCAGGCAGCCAACCTCCGACCCATCATCGACGTCGCAGCCGACATCGGGCTCACCCCGGACGATCTCATCACGTACGGCCCGTACAAGGCCAAAATAAGGACGGACCGCGTGGCGATGCGGCCGCGACGGGCCAGGCTCGTGCTCGTCACGGCCATCAACCCGACCGCCGCCGGCGAAGGGAAGTCCACGGTGACCGTCGGTGTCACGCAAGCGCTGCGAAAGCTCGGGAAGCAGGCGCTGCTCACCATGCGGGAGCCAAGCCTCGGCCCCGTCTTTGGCATCAAGGGCGGTGCCGCCGGCGGCGGCTATGCCCAGGTGGTCCCCATGGAGGACATCAATCTCCACTTCACGGGCGACTTTCACGCCATCTCGAGCGCGCACAACCTCCTCTCGGCAATGCTCGACAACCACCTGCACCACGGCAACGCCCTCGACATCGATCAGCGCCGCATTACCTGGCCCCGAACGATGGACATGAACGACCGGGCGCTCCGAAGCATCGTCGTTGGGCTTGGGGGCCCGCTGGGCGGTGTTCCTCGGGAGGAGCGATTCGTCATCACGCCGGCCAGCGAGATCATGGCCATCATGTCCCTTGCGACCGATCGGGACGACCTCGAGGATCGCCTGGGGCGGACTATCGTAGGTCTCACGCGGGAGCAGCAGCCGGTCCGCGCGCGGGATCTCAAGGCGCAGGGTGCCATGACACTGCTGCTCAAGGATGCGCTCATGCCGAACCTCGTGCAGACACTCGAGGGGGGGCCGGCGCTCGTGCACTGCGGCCCGTTCGGCAACATCGCGCACGGATGCAACTCCATCGTGGCCACCGACGCGGCACTGCGTCTGGCGGACATCGTGGTGACCGAGGCCGGCTTCGGCGCGGATCTCGGTGCCGAGAAGTTCTTCGACATCAAATGTCGCGCGGGCAACCTCGAGCCCGAGGTGGCCGTCGTCGTCGCGACCATTCGAGCGCTCAAGCTGCACGGCGGCGTGCCGAAGGACCAATTGGGCTCGCCCGATGCAGCCGCGGTCGAGCGCGGCTTCGCGAATCTCGAGCGGCATCTCACGAACCTCGCGAAGTTCGGCGTTCCAGCCGTGGTGGCGATGAATCGGTTCACGGCCGATACGGAGGAGGAACTCGCCGTCGTCCGCCGTGGATGTGAGCGCACGAGTATTCCGGCGGCACTGTGCGAGGTGTGGGAGAAGGGCGGGGATGGCGGCACCGACCTGGCCGAGGCGATCCTGGCTCGGCTCGACGAGGGGGGAGCCGACTTCAGGCCGCTGTACGAAGTCGATCTCCCGATTCCGGAGAAGATCGAGCGCATTGCGACGGAGATCTACGGAGCGGCTGGCGTGGCACTGGCGCCGAAGGCGGCCAAGGATGCCTCCCGCCTCGCCGGCTTCGGACTCGGCAACACTCCGGTGTGCATGGCCAAGACGCAGTATTCGTTCAGCGACGATCCCGCCCTGCTTGGTGCTCCGACCGGGTTCACGGTCACCGTGCGGGAGATTTATCCTTCCGCAGGAGCCGGATTCGTGGTTGCGCTGACGGGAGACATCATGACGATGCCAGGCCTCGGCAGAGCACCGGCTGCCGAGAAGATGGGGGTCGCCCAGGACGGCACGATCGAAGGGCTCTTCTAGGGAGGAGGGGGACCGATGGAAACCGTGCACACCGACGACGCACCAGCGGCGATCGGGCCGTACAGCCAGGCCATGATGGTCGGCGATTTCGTGTTCACCGCCGGACAGATCGCGCTCGACCCCGCGACCGGCGAAGTGGCGGCCGACGATATCTCGGGTCAGACAGACCGCGTGCTGACGAATCTCGCAGCCGTGCTGGAAGCGGCGGGGAGCAGCCTCTCCCGGGTCGTCAAGACGACGGTCTACCTCGCCGACATGGCCGAATTCTCAGCCATGAACGAGGTGTACGCCCAGCACTTCGGCGCACACCGACCCGCGCGCTCCGCAGTGCAAGCGGCGGCCCTGCCGAAGTATGTGCGCGTGGAGATCGACGCGATCGCGATGCGCGGCTAGCAGTGGCACGGGGGCGGATCGGGCCTGGTGGCTCGTGCGGTCTTCAAAACCGTTGGGAGCCGCTTCATGACTGCCTTCTTCCGCCGATTGTACCGGAAATGTACCGTTCTGGTTCCGCCTTGGTCGGGACCAGAATCTCGGTCGTTGGTCAAAATTCAGGCTGATGGAGGCTGGATTGTGCGCTTGACAGCTGCGTTTCTGTTGTTGCTTGCCTTGGCCTCACCGCTCCTCGCGCAGACTGAGGCACCCAGTGTCGCCACCGTACCGGCACCCGACGACCTTCACGAGATCCGGGAGATGGTCGTGGGACGAGTCGCCTCCGGCGAGGCGCCGTCGATGGCGGTGGCGGTCGTCCGGGACGGTCGACTCGTATGGGAAGAGGCTTTCGGGTGGGCCGACGTCGAGACGGCGATCCCGGCCACGCCGGAAACGATCTACGCGGTCGGGTCGCTGTCGAAGTCGATGACGGCCACGGGGATCATGGTTCTCGTCGAGCGAGGGGTGATCGCTCTCGACGATCCCGTCGACAAGTACCTCCCACCGCGCACCATCACCATCCACGAGGGGCAAAGCGCCGACCTCACGATCCGGCGCGTTCTCCAGATGCGCGGCGGGATTCCCCACGGTTGGGCGACGTACAGTGACGCGTTCGATCCACCGACGATCACCGAGTATCTGGAGACGAGCGGCGTCGTCGTATTCGAGCCCGGTGCTGTCGAACTCTACTCGAACAACTCCTACGGAGTGCTCGAAGCCGTGATCGAGGGAGCCACCGGTCGCGACTTCGCCGACTTCATGCGGTCCGATGTGTTCGAGCCCCTGGGCATGCACAACTCGTTTGCGGCGCTGACACCGGAGCTGGTCGAACTCGCGGCGGCTCGCTACGCATCGACTGGAGAAAGGCTACCGTACTCCCAGTCCCACTTCATCCCTCAGGGGGGTGCGGGCGGATACATGAGCGTCCACGACCTTGCCATGTACGCACAGTTTCATCTCGGGAGTCCGGCCTCCGGGCAGAGCGCAATCATGAGCTCCGAGACCTTGGAGAAGATGCACTACGAGAAGGCGGCCGAGGACTCGGAGTCGATCTTCGCGTTCGGCTGGGGCTCAGTTGCGCTCGAAGACGACCTTCACTGGCTCGTCACCAACGGGAGCATCAGTGGCGGCATCTCGATGCTGACGCTCGTTCCCGAGAAGGGCGTCGCCGTGGCGGTACTGGCCAACCTCTCTTCGCGGAGCCTGGCAGACGAAACGGCCGTCATGATCGCCGACGCGGCGGTGCCGGGATTCGCCAGACGGGCCATGGCCTTCATGCAAGCCTACGAAGAGGCGCGTGCACCAGTTCCGTTCGAGCCGGGTCCCGAGCTCCGGGGTGAATGGCGCGGCAGTTTGGATGCGGGAGAGAGCAATGTCAGCGTCTCCGTGACGCTGAACGCCGACGGTGGAGCGACGGTACGATTTGGCGACGATGACCCCGTGGCAATCACGGACCTGATGCTTACCGATGGTCGGATGTCGGCGAGTTTCTCCGGACGGCTTCCGGGCCATCCGGTGTTTGGCGAAGAGCACTCTATGGAGCTGACGCTGCGATCGGGCGGCAGCGCCCTGTACGGCTATGTCACATCGGGCACAACTACGGATGCGGGAGGGATGTCAATTCCGTTCTACCTGCGCTTGGGCAGGTCCCCGTGAGGCCATCGTGTTCAGTCACTCGCACTCGGACTGTAACGAAATTGTACCGGACTCACAGGATACGAGGGGTCTCGATCTCTGACAGCGCAGGCACGACTCCGCAGACTTCTGCTGTTTCTTACACGGGGGCGGATCGGGCCTGGTGGCTCGTGCGGTCTTCAAAACCGTTGGGAGGCGCCTGAGGCGACTCTGGTGGGTTCGATTCCCACACGCTCCCGCCACGGCTGTCCCGAGTGAACGGCGCATTCATCCTGCTCAATCCGACGGCCGGCCGCGGCAAAGGCAGGGGCCTCGAGCGTCCCCTGGCCGAGCAGGCCCGACGGATGGGATGGGACGTCGTCGTCCGGGTGACGCACCGTGCGGGCGAGGAGGTCGAGTTGGCTGCGGAGGCCCGCAGCGCCGGATGGCCGGTGGTCGTCGCCGTCGGCGGTGACGGCACCGTACACGGGACAGTCAACGGCCTGCTCGCCGACGGACCGACGGCCGTCACGCTCGCCCACGTTCCGGTCGGCACGGGCAATGACTACGCGCGGACCCTGGGGCTCAGGCCGGCCCCCGTCTCCGAAAACCTTGAGCGCGTGCTGAGCGGCCGGCGGCGCCTGTTCGATGTCGGACGGACCATCAACGAGTACTTCGTCAATGGCATGGGCGTGGGATTCGACGCCGAGGTGGTCCGGCAGACCCTCCGGATGAGCGGGCTCACCGGATTTCCGCTGTATCTTGCGGCTGTGCTCCGGACGTTCGGGGCGTTCGCGCCACCCGAATTGGAGGTCGCCGCTGCCGAGCATCGTGAGCGAGGCCGCATGATGATGTGCAACGTGTCGATCGGCCTCACGCAGGGGGGAGGATTCCGTCTCGCCCCGGGGGCGAGCCCCAATGACGGACTGCTCGACGTGTGCCTCATCCGCCGCATAGGCCTTCCGAAGTTCCTGCGCTACCTGCCCCGCGTCGTCCGAGGCACGCACGTCACGCTCCCCGAAGTCGCTCTGTTCCGCACGACGCGGATGACCATCGCGGGGCTGTCAGACCCGCTCGCGGTGCAACTCGACGGGGAGTTGCGATATCCCGAGGACAGCACGATTGACGTCGAGATCCTGCCGCGCCAGCTGCACGTACTATGCGTCGACTGACCCTGGTACTCGCCATCGCCGTCCTGCTGGTCCCGGCGCTGGCAGAATCCCAAGTGGACCCGCGGCGCTCACCCCCGCAGCAGCGTCAACCCGACCCGAGCGACACGATCCAGGTTCCTCCGTTCCGTGTGGAACCGCCAGTGTCGCCGCTCGGCGCGGCCGTCCGCTCCCTCTTGCTGCCCGGATGGGGACAATCGATCGTCGGCCGCAAGGTCACCGGGGCGGTCTTTCTGTTCTGGGAAGGACTGACCCTCGCGATGGTCCTGAAATCGGTTCATCAGCAGCACTATCTGGAGGACATCGGCGAGGGGGCTGATGACGAGAAGCTCGAGGGCAAGCGCTCGGAAGTCCAAGACTGGGCGGTGCTCCTCGCGTTCAACCATCTCCTTGCAGCAGCCGAGGCGTACGTGTCGACGCACCTGTGGGACTTTCCGGCGGACCTCCAGATGCAACGGTTGCCAAACGGGGATTCGGCCGCGGGAGTACGCGTCTACTGGTGAGGCTCACCATCGGGGGAGAAGGTCAGCAGGGCAGGGCCTTCGGCGTCGATCCTCGCATACCGGTACCCCTCGTTCCACGCCCCGGGGTTGAGGAGCCAACGTCCTGGTGCAATGGCGGTAAGCCGGGGGACGTGGGTGTGTCCAAGCACGACCAGCTCGATGCTGGGTCGATTCTCGAGCACCTGCCTGGCGTACCCCTCCTGCTGCTCTGTCAACCGCTGCCGCTCCGCCGCGGCCAGGCGCTTACCGGCGAGATGAGGTGACATTCGTCGCACGACGGCGAACCCGACGTCCGGATGGAGCAGTCTGAAGACCCGCTCCGTAAGGGGGTGCGCGACCACCGCGTGAAAGGCCCGGGAGCTCCAGCCGACCCCGCCGATACCGTCACCGTGACGCACGAGCGCGCGGAAGCGCGCGAGTCGTAGCTCGCCCTCGACCCGATGAAACTCTGCGCCGAGTTCCTGCTCCCAGAACGCACCGCCCCAGCGATCGTGATTTCCCCCGATCACCGTGAGCCGAACTCCGGCCTGGCGAACTCGGAAGAGCGCGGCGAGCGTCGGGAACGCCGCCCGTGGTACCACCGACCGGTACTCAAACCAAAACTCGAAGAGATCGCCATTGATGACCAGATGGTCGGCCTCGTCCGGCACGTGCTCGAGGAACCGGTGGAACGCCCGCTCGACGTCCGGCGGACCAAAGCCGATATGGGCATCGGAGACGACGAGGGTGACCCGCGGCACGCGCGGAGTATAGGCCACCGCAGACGCCATCGGCAACTGTGCCGCGTTGACATTCCCGCAGGTTTGTATCCAATTGCGGTACCCCAGCCGCCTTGTACACCGGGAGTACCGCACCCATGAGCACGACTCGGCGCAAGCCACGCACGCAGCTGCCCGGCGCACCGGAGCGGGATGCTCCGTCGGGACCGGGTCCGCGACTGCATGGCGACGCACCGGTCCGCAATCTTGGGGTTCCATTCGAGGCTGATGAGATTCTGGCCTTCCGCGTGAACCGATCGGCGGTCGAGCGCCGCGCGGCCACGCTCCCTGGCCGCCGGACCGTGAAGCGCGAGTGGCAGGCGGCCTGGCTGCTCCGCGCCGTGACGTGTCTCGACCTGACCACGCTCTCGGGCGACGATACCGACACCAACGTCCGCCGCCTCTGCGCCAAGGCGAGGCGTCCCGTGCGGGCGGATCTGCTCGATGCTCTCGGCGTCGAGCCGGCCCGGATTCGAGTCGGAGCTGTGTGCGTGTACCATCGGTACATCGGTGCCGCGCTGGATGCGCTCGAGGGTTCGGGCATTCCGGTGGCCGCCGTCTCTACCGGATTTCCGGCCGGGCTCAGCCCGCTCCGGCAGCGGCTCGCGGAGATCCGCGCCTCGGTCGAGGCTGGCGCGTCCGAGATCGACGCCGTCATCACCCGGGCGCACGTGCTCGGCGGTCGCTGGCGCGACCTGTACGAAGAGGTGCGAGCCTTCCGGGACGCCTGCGGCCCCGCACATCTCAAGGTGATCCTCGGCACCGGCGATCTTGGAACGCTCACGAACGTCGCACGGGCCAGCGCCGTGGCCATGATGGCGGGAGCCGATTTCATCAAGACCTCGACCGGCAAGGAGCCCGTCAACGCGACACTCCCGGTGGGCATCGTCATGACACGCCGAATCCGCGAGTATGTCGGAGACACCGGCTGTGTCGTCGGCTTCAAGCCCGCAGGGGGAATCCGAACCGCGGCCAGCGCGCTTCGCTGGCTCGTGCTCGTGCGAGAAGAGTTGGGACCAGCATGGCTCGATCCGTCACGGTTTCGTATCGGAGCGAGTGGGCTGCTCACGGACGTCGAGCGACAGCTGGAGCACCACGTGACATCACACTACTCCGCGGCGTATCGGCACCCCATGGTGTAGACGTGACACACGACACTCAAATGACATCAGGCGAACGGACGTCGGACACCTCACGCACAAGTGTCTCGCGACTTCTCGACGGGATGGAGTACGGACCGGCACCGGAGAGTCCGGTGTTGGCCCAGCGTTGGATCGAGGATCACGGTGGGAGGTTTGGGTTCTTCATCGATGGCGCATGGCTCCCGGCGGAGCCGGAGGCCACGTTCGAGACCATCGACCCGTCCGATGGCTCGGTGCTCGCGCGCGTGGGACAAGGAGGCGAGGCGCAGGTGGATGCGGCCGTGCGCGCTGCCACACAGGCATTTCCATCGTGGTCCGGGCTGACCGGACATGACCGCGCCCGCCATCTCTACGCAATCGCACGCGGCATCCAGAAGCAGGCACGGCTACTTGCCGTTGTGGAAAGCCTCGACAACGGCAAGCCGATCCGCGAGAGCCGCGACATCGACATTCCCCTCGTCGCACGGCACTTCTACCATCATGCCGGCTGGGCGCAACTGTGTGAGCGGGAGTTCCCCGGCCACCGGCCGCTGGGAGTGGTTGCCCAGATCGTTCCATGGAACTTCCCGCTCTTGATGCTTGCGTGGAAGATCGCACCGGCGCTCGCTGCCGGGAACACGGTCATTTTGAAACCGGCCGAGTACACGCCGCTAACGGCACTCCTGTTCGCGGAAATCGTCGAGCGTGCGGGCCTCCCGCCAGGCGTGGTCAATATCGTGACCGGTGATGGCGACACCGGCCGGTTGCTCGTTGCTCACCCGGCCGTGCAAAAGATCGCGTTCACGGGATCCACCGAGGTCGGTCGCTTCATCCGCCGGACCACCGCTGGGTCGGGCAAGCGGCTGACGCTAGAGCTCGGCGGTAAGAGTCCCTTTCTGGTGTTCGACGACGCCGATCTCGACTCGGTGGTCGAAGGTGTGGTCGATGCGATCTGGTTCAATCAGGGGCAAGTCTGCTGTGCCGGGTCGCGTCTCCTGATCCAGGAGAGCGTAGCGGACACGCTCCTCACCAAACTCAGGGCGCGAATGGAAGCGCTCCGCATGGGATCACCGCTCGACAAGGCCGTCGACATGGGCGCGATCGTCGCGCCCGTGCAACTGGATCGAATCCGGGACTTGGTGACCCGTGGCCGAGCCGAGGGAGCGTCGGTGTGGCAGCCCAGCTGGGCATGCCCCAACGAGGGACTGTTTTATCCTCCC
>JBDHDN010000076.1:0-11559 GCA_039591485.1 Gemmatimonadota bacterium | reverse complement strand
TCCGGAGCGGCCTCCACCTATTCCAGCCCATCCTATGCCTCCGCTCAGGTCCCCGACATTCGGCACCGAGCGCGCCCGCCGCTGTTTCCAGCCTTCCGGCATCGCGACTTCCGCCTCTTCTATGCGGGCTTCGTCGTCTCCCTCGTCGGCGTCTGGATGCAGCGAGTGGCGCAGTCCTGGCTCGTCCTGGACCTGACCGACTCCGCGTTCTGGGTGGGGACCATCGATGCGATGAGTTCCCTGCCCGTCTTTGCCTTCACACTGTACGCCGGCGTGCTTGCCGATCGTGTTCCCCGAAGGTCGATGGTGATGGCAACGCAGACCGGTGCGATGGTCGTAGCGCTCACGCTCGCTGGACTCGTATTGACTGGTGCCGTCGAGCTGTGGCACATCGTCGTGCTCGCGTTTCTCCTCGGGACCGCGAATGCGTTCGACATTCCTGCGCGGCACGCTCTGATGGTGGACATGGTCGGTCGGCAGGATCTCACCAGTGCCGTGGCTCTCAATTCATCGGCCTTCAACGCTTCGCGCATCGTGGGGCCGGCCGTCGCAGGGATCATCATCGCCGCCGCCGGGGTCGGGATCTGTTTCCTCTTGAACGGCCTGTCGTATCTCGCGGTCATCGGCGCTCTCGCGATGCTCCGGGTCGTGACGGCAGGGCGCAATGGCGGGGCTGCCGCGACCATCCGACAGCGGTTGCGGGCCGGGTACTGGCACATTGTGAACGAGCGACGCACGCGAATGATCATCCTCAACATCGCCACAGTCAGCATTTTCGGACTTCCCGCGATGGTTCTCCTCCCAGTCATGGCCCGCGACGTCCTGGGCCACGGAGCGCAGGAGTACGGGTGGATGATGTCCGCAATGGGCATCGGTGCGCTTGCAGGAGCATTGGCCGTCGCAGTGTTCGGTCACCGACTCCCGCGTGGCCGCCTGCTGGGCGCCAGCGCCACCCTATTCGGCTGCTCGGTGTTTCTGTTTGGGCTGTCACGCTCCCTCGGTCTGTCGCTCGGCCTCCTCGTGTTCCTCGGGTGTGCCATGGTGGTCACGACGGCACTCTCCAACACCCTCGTCCAGACGTTGGCGCCGGACGAACTGCGTGCCCGGGTCGTCGCCTTCTACGCGTGGGCATTCGTGGGGCTGAGCCCCTTTGGTGCGTTGCAGGCTGGGGCCGTGGCCGAGTGGATAGGGGCAGGAGGCGCCATCGCCATCGGCGGTACGGTCACGACCGGCGTGGCCGCGTGGATCTTGCTGCGGTCGTCCGACCTGCGGGAGACACGGTAGGGGGTATCCAATGTCGAAGGAGCAACGCGTCGAACGCTCGTTTCGGCTTCTCTCGCACGGCACGTCACACTTGGACACAGGATCTTGGATATTGGACATACTGCGATTCGACGGCGGATGCAGAAACCCGATATTGCCCTTCCCATTTTCGCCCGCCACCCCACATCTTTCGATAGTCACGACTCCAACGCCGAGCTTCTGCGGTTCTCAATGCGCTTCACAACCTATTCGAAGTACCTACCGGAGCTCCTCGACGCCATCAACCTCGAGGACCTGCTCGACCAGCTGAGCGAATTCCTGCTGCAGTCAGGATTCGCGGGTGGCCCGACGTACCATCCGTTCTGGGGAGAGTTCGGAGAAGAAGAGCAGGATCGCTCGCTCGACGCGCTCAAGGCAGCGATCGTACAGGCGCTGATGGACTCGGGGCAGCTGACCCCGGAAATGCTGCGGGTAATGCGCGGTGAATCCTCCGGCGACGAGCAGCGCGATGCCGAGATCCAACAGCAGCTTGCCGAGTTGATGGATCAGATCGTGCAGAAGCTCGTCGAGCAGGGATACCTGACCGTGCAGGATGCACCGCAGATGCCGGACGGACACCAGCCCTTGTTCGGTCCAGGTGGCCAGGCACAGACGGCCGCGCAGCAGGTGCAGTTCAATCTGACCGAGAAGGGTATCGATTTCTTGGGCTATCGAGCGTTGCGCAGCCTACTCGGAAGCATCGGCAAATCGAGCTTCGGCGCGCACGATACCCCGCACCTGGCAACCGGTGTCGAAGCAGAGGCTGGCTCCAAGCCCTATGAGTTCGGGGACACGATGAACCTCGACGTCCCCGAGACGCTGAAGAAGGCGGTGGGGCGATCGGGCGGTCGGATGGTCGGGCACGTCGAGTCACGCGGCCGTCCAACCGACCAACCACCATTCATCGAGCTCGACTACTCCGACCTCATGGTCCACCAGAGCGAGTATCGCTCGAGCGCCGCAACCGTCCTCATGCTCGACTGCTCACACTCGATGATCCTCTACGGAGAGGACCGTTTCACACCGGCCAAGAAGGTCGCCCTGGCCCTCGCACACCTCATCCGCACCCAGTTTCCTGGCGACACGATCCGTGTCGTGTTGTTCCACGATACCGCAGAGGAGATTCCGCTCGCGAAGCTCGCCCGCGCACAGGTGGGTCCATACCATACGAACACCGCAGAGGGACTGCGACTGGCTCGTCGTATTCTGCTCGCTCAGAAGAAGGACATGCGCCAGATCGTCATGATCACCGACGGCAAGCCCTCGGCCCTCACGCTGCCCGACGGGCGGGTCTACGTGAACTCGGTCGGGCTCGACCCACGGATTCTCAAGGACACGTTCCGCGAGGTGTCCGACTGCAAGCGAGCAGGAATCATGATCAACACCTTCATGCTCGCCCGCGAGCGGATGTTGGTGGAATTCGTGAAGGAGGTCTGCGCAATCAGCCGTGGCAAGGCTTACTTCACCAATACGATGACGCTCGGTCAGTACATCCTGATGGACTTCATGAAGCGGAAGACACGGAGGGTCGGGTAGGGCGGTCAGGTAGTCAGGCGGCTGAACGGTCAGATCGAAGATCGCGGGATCGTAGGATCTGCGGTAGCGCCCTCGGGAATGGACGGCGCTGGTGCACGCGGCATATTAGGCGAAGACCCAAGGGACCGAGGAGGATGCCAATGCGCCTGCCGCACGTCGCCGCGACCGGTATGTGTCTCACCGCGCTCGCCTGCGCACGGACCGTGCCGGAGCAACCGCTCCCCCTCGATAGCCCCACCACCGTCTACATGGATCCCGACCAGCCGCTCGAGACACGCGTGCATGATGTGCTCGCACGTCTCACGCTCGAGGAAAAGGTCGGCCAGATGCTCTACGAGGCCGACGCCGTGCCGCGACTGGGAATCCCGGAGTACAACTGGTGGAACGAGGCGCTTCACGGGGTGGCCCGCACAGGTCGCGCCACCGTGTTCCCACAGGCAATCGGACTCGCGGCGACCTGGGACAGCAGTCTCATGTTCCGCGTCGCAACCGCGATCTCCGACGAGGCTCGGGCGAAGCACCACGAGTATGTGCGACAGGGACGCCGAGGCATCTACGAGGGTCTCACATTCTGGTCACCGAACATCAACATCTTTCGCGATCCGCGATGGGGACGGGGGATGGAGACGTTCGGTGAGGATCCTTACCTCACTGGCCGTCTCGGCATTGCGTTCGTGAAGGGCATGCAGGGTGACGACCCGCGATATCTCAAGACCGTCGCCACGCCGAAGCACTACGCGGTCCACAGCGGCCCCGAACCGGACCGCCATCGCTTCGACGCGGTGGTGGACGAGCGCGATCTGCATGAGACCTACCTTCCGGCCTTCCGAGCGACCGTCACCGAGGCCGATGCACAGTCGGTGATGTGCGCCTACAACCGGTTCCGCGGCGATCCGTGTTGCTCCAGCCCGACACTGCTCCAGGAGATTCTGCGCGACGAGTGGAGCTTCGGCGGCTATGTCGTGTCGGACTGCTGGGCAATCGTGGATATCTACACGAGCCACGGCAGCGCAGTCGGTCCGGCCGAGGCAGCAGCGATGAGCGTTGCCGCCGGCACCGACCTCAACTGCGGCGTGACCTACGACAGCCTGGTGACGGCCGTGCGGGAGGGACTGATCCCCGAGCGGCAGATCGACACGGCAGTCGCACGGCTCCTGCGCGCTCGCTTCCGCCTCGGCATGTTCGATCCTCCGGAGCGCGTACGCTGGGCGAACATTCCCTACGAGGTCAACGATTCGGATGCGCATCGCGCTCTGGCGCTCGAGGCCGCCCGGAAGTCTATCGTCCTGCTCAAGAACGACGGTGTGCTCCCTCTCGCGAAGGATGTTGGGACCATTGCCGTCATCGGCCCCAACGCCGATGACGTGGACGTGTTGCTGGGTAACTACAACGGCATACCCACGGAGCCCGTCACGCCGCTAGCAGGGATTCGCCGCGCGACCGCCTCGCGATCGATGGTACTGTACGCCAGAGGAAGTGACATCGCTGGCGGCATGCCGTCGCTCGAGGTCGTTCCCACCTCGGTGTTGAACGGAGGGCGAGGACTGAACGCCGAGTACTTCGCCAACCGGACGTTCGCAGGTGCTCCGGCCCTGACCCGCACGGATCCGACCGTGGACTTCAACTGGTGGGATGGCGCGCCCGCGGCGGGGCTGCCGCGTGATAGCTTTGCCGTCCGGTGGACGGGAGCGTTGGAGCCGCCGGTGGCTGGTCGCTATGCACTGGGCGTCAAGGCCTTCGGCACGGCACGTCTGTTCGTGGACGACTCGCTGCTGCTGGAGGCCTCTGACCGACACGCAGTATGGACGCGCTGGGCGCACATCGATCTGGAGGCAGGCGCCCAACACGAGCTTCGCCTCGAGTACGTCGACAGGCGGGCGGATGCAATTGTCCAACTCGTCTGGGCGCGGCCAGATCCGACCCTGCGCGACGCAGCGCTGGCGGCGGCGAGCGACGCTGATGCGACAATCATGTTCATGGGACTCTCCCCGCGCCTCGAGGGAGAAGAGATGCCCGTGCACATACGGGGATTCGCCGGGGGTGACCGCGTCGACATCGGTCTGCCTGCGGTGCAGCGCGCCCTGATTGAAGACGTCGTGGCCCTCGGCAAGCCGGTGGTGCTGGTACTGCTCAACGGCAGCGCACTCGCAGTCGCGTGGGCCGCCGAGTACGTACCGGCGATCGTTGAGGCCTGGTACCCCGGGCAGGCGGCAGGTACTGCCATCGCTGACGTGCTCTTCGGTGACTACAATCCGGCTGGCCGCTTGCCCGTCACATTCTATCGATCCGTCGAGCAGCTGCCGCCATTCGACGAGTACGCCATGGCGGGCCGGACGTACCGGTATTTCGACGGCGACGCCCTGTTCCCCTTCGGTCACGGGCTGAGCTACACCACCTTCGTATACGGGCACCTCACCGTCCCGACGACCGTTCAGGCCGGAGCGGACGTCGTCGTCTCGGCCGTCATCGGTAACGCAGGCTCCCGCCCCGGAGAGGAAGTCGTTCAGCTCTACCTGACGGACGAGACTGCGGAAGTTCCCGTGCCCATCCGGTCCCTGGCCGGGATTCGGCGTGTGTTCCTCGAGCCGGGGGAGGTACGGCGCATCGAGTTCCGTATCACGCCACGGCAGCTCTCGCTGATCGACACTGCGGAGCGCCGTGTGGTCGAGCCTGGCACGTTCACCGTGAGCGTCGGCGGAAAGCAGCCAGGATTCTCCGGCACCGCCGATGCGGAGACGACGGCCGTGGTCATAGGACGTTTCACTGTCGTCGGCAGCACGCTCGAGCTCCCGAAGTAGTGTTCCTCGGCGAGCGCCGGATCGCGCGGTCGAGCCCTAGCGCGATCTCACTGCGGTGGCCGTCTTCCACCGGGGCCGCGGCGTTGCCCCAGGTTCCGCACGCGCTCCGGGAGCCGGTTCCATTGCCCCTCGGTAAGCACCTCGCGCACCACGGCCAGGCCGCGCTGGACATTCTCCTGAGCCTCTTGCATGCGCGGTCGGATGACCTGCATGAGGGCACGCGGATCCACAGCGCCGCCGGCACCCAGCTCCTCGATCTCGCTCTGCAAAGCGGCACCGATGCTGTCGTTCACGACGTTCAGTGAATCACGAAGAAAATCGAGGCGGTCGACCTGCTCATGCGTGAGATCCAGCGAGTCGACCAGCTCGAGCACGTAGTCCGCAGGATTCACGAGGAGGTTTCGGAAGTTCTCGAGGAAGGACTCTCCGGTGATACCGCCACGAATGGCTCCCCGGGTAGCGGGAGGCCCCATCCCACCGCGTTTGCCGCCACCTCCGATCGAACCATGCCGCCAGCCGCTGCTGGATCTCCACCGTCTGCCTCGGAGTGACGCTCCAGCGGTGGGGAACAGAAGGGATGAGCACGGGCGCACTGCCTCGGATACCGGAGTTCCGAACTCGGCGGCCACAAATGGGGGAGGGCCCGAACCCGCGCCACGACCTTCTCGTCCTCGTGCCTGGATCGCGGCAGATGGCGAGCGCGAGCGACCGCCACGTCCGTCGCGGACAATCT
Source organism: Gemmatimonadota bacterium (assembly GCA_039591485.1). Classification (GTDB taxonomy): domain Bacteria; phylum Gemmatimonadota; class Gemmatimonadetes; order Gemmatimonadales; family GWC2-71-9; genus JAOTVV01. The sequence goes on along the minus strand of JBDHDN010000076.1, from coordinate 5,190 downwards.
GGCGCGGACAGTTCACACAGCTCAAGAGGTGCGAGCCACATCGCTCCGGCATTCACCGACTCACCGCTAGGTCGGACCCTTCCAGCCCCCCTTTGCCCGCCCTATCTTCCACTGCCCAATCCGTTCCTGACGAAGGCAGCGCACTCCCGTGTTCGAAAACATCTTCGAAACCGTCAATTCCGGCTTCGCTCAGGCGATGTACGAGGAGTACCTCCGCGACCCCACATCGGTTCCGGAGGAGTGGCGACGGCTGTTCGACGACGGTGTGAAGGGAGAGGAGCCGGTGGCACGGCCGGAGGGGACGGACGAAGCTGAGACATCGGACGACGGGGCACCCTCCAGCGTATCCACCGCGTCCGTGACTTCCAGCACCTCCGATAGTCCCGGCGTTTCCGGTACCGCCATTACCGGACCGGCCCTGCGCCTACTCCGGAACATGCAGGCATCGCTCGACCTACCTACAGCGACGTCCTTTCGTGAGATGGACGTGTCCCGTCTGTGGGCGGTGCGTGCTGCGTTCAACCGGCAGCTCACCGATCGAGGCCTGAAGCTCTCGTTCACTCACTTCATCGGCTGGGCGATCGTGCTCGCTGCCCGCCAGTACCCGGTCATGGTGCATGCGGTGCGCGAGGAAGGCGAGGACTACTTCCGCTTCGAGCCGGACGGGGTACACCTGGGTCTCGCGGTAGATACGGTGGGCCGGCAGGGTGAGCGTAAGCTCATGGTGCCGGTCATCAAGAACGCCGACGGCCGCTCTTTCGACGACTTCCATGCGGAGTACGAGCGCCTCGTGGCCGGCGCCCGGGACGGCAAACTGCTGCCCGATGTCTATATGGGCGCTACCATCACCCTCACCAATCCGGGCACGATCGGCACTGTGGCATCGGTGCCGCGCCTCATGAAGGGTCAGGGCTCCATCATCGCGACCGGGGCCATCCGGCCGGTGGCCGGTGCGCGCATCATGACGGTGACAAGCACGTACGACCACCGCATCATCCAGGGCGCGGAGTCCGGCCTGTTCCTGCAGGCAATCGACCAGTACCTCCAGGGGGAGCACGGCTTCTACAACGAGATCGGCGAGGCACTGCAGATCGGCGACGTGGCCCTCGAGGCTGCTGTCGGAGCCGCGATGGCTGCCGGGCCAGCTGTCGCGGCGACCCCCGCCGCTCCCACCGCCCAGACGGCGGCGTCGAAGGAGTTCCTGTTCCACGTCGCCGCGGCAATGTCGTTGGTCAAGAGCCACCGCACCCACGGCTACCTGGCCGCTGCACTCGACCCGCTCGGTACCGACCCGCAAGGAGATCCGGCACTCGATCCCGATACGCTGGGCCTCACACCCGAGATCATGCGACAGATCCCGGCCGACGTCCTCCGCACGTACGTCGGCGGCGAGACCCTGGCGGATGTGCTGCCGCGCCTGCGTGAGACGTACTGCGGGGCGATTGCCTACGAGATCGAGCACATCGCGAATCACGAAGAGCGCGTGTGGTTGCGACGGGTGATCGAGTCGGGCGAGCATCGCTATCCGCTCGCCGACGACGCGAAGGCGCGCCTGCTCCAGGAGCTGACGAAGGTCGATGTCCTCGAGCGGTTCCTGCACCGGAACTATCTCGGACACAAGCGTTTCGGCATCGAAGGGCTCGACATGATCGTGCCCATGATCCACATGGCCCTCGCCCTCGCGGTCGATCAGGGCGCCCGCGAGGCTGTGCTCGGCATGGCCCACCGTGGCCGCCTCAACGTCCTCACCCACATCCTCGGCTTCCCGTACGAGACGCTGCTGGCCGAGTTCGAGGGCGGGCGGGAGGTGGAGGAGACCCTCACGCCGCGGGGCGGAACCGGAGACGTGAAGTACCACCATGGTCTCGAGGGCACCTTCACCACGAATCGCGGCTACGAGATCGGCATATCGCTGCTGCCGAACCCGAGTCATCTGGAGGCCATCGATCCGGTGGTCGAAGGAAACGCGCGCGCGCGCCAAACCGATCGCTCGGGACGCGAGCTGACACACGACCCCGACGTCGTGCTGCCGATCCTCATCCACGGCGATACCGCATTCGCGGGCCAGGGTGTTGTCGCCGAAACGCTGAATCTCGCCCGGCTCGATGGTTACACCACGGGCGGGACGTTGCACATCATCGCCAACAATCAGGTTGGCTTCACGACGCCTCAGCGCGAAGCGTCGTCCACTGACTACGCCAGCGATCTGGCGAAGGGTTTCGACGTCCCCATCGTCCATGTGAATGGCGATGACCCGATCGCCTGTCTCGCCGCCGTGTACCTCGCGCTGATGTATCGCGAGAAGTTCCACGGCGACGTGGTGATCAATCTCGTCGGGTATCGCCGGCACGGACACAACGAGGGTGACGAACCGCGCTATACCCAGCCGCTCATGTATCAACGGATCGACGGCCACCCGACAGTCCGAGAGATCTTCGCCGCAACGCTCGCCGAGCAGGGGATCGTCGACGAGGAAGACGCCGAGCGGATGGAGACGGAGCTGTATGCCCACCTGACCAACGTGCAAGATCGCCTCCGCGGCGAGGTCGAGCGGTCGGAGGAGGATGGCTCGGAGCCACGACGGATCTCAGGGTTGTACTCGGTCGTCGAGGAGCCGGAGACCGCCGTGCCGGCGGACCGGCTGCGACAGCTCAACGACGAGCTATACGCCGTGCCGGAGGGGTTTACCATCAACCCCAAGCTGAAGAAGCTCGTCGAGAAGCACCGGACTGCCGTGGAGCAAGACACGCCGATCGACTGGGCTCACGCCGAAACGCTGGCGTACGCCTCATTGCTGGTCGATGGCGTGCCGGTACGTCTGATCGGGCAGGATACCGTGCGCGGTACCTTCAGCCAGCGGCACCTGCGGTGGTTCGACGCCGAGGCCGGCGAGCCCTACACGCCGATCCAGCATCTGAGCAATGCTACCGTGCCGATAGAGTTGCATAACTCGCCACTGTCGGAATACGCGGCGATGGGCTTCGAGTATGGCTACAGCGTGGCTGCGCCGGAGACACTCGTGCTGTGGGAAGCGCAGTTCGGGGACTTCGCCAACGGCGCTGAGATCATCATCGATCAGTTCATCATCGCGGGTCTGGCGAAGTGGGGTCAGCAGACCCGTCTCACCCTACTCCTCCCCCACGGCTACGAGGGACAGGGTCCCGAGCACTCCAGCGCACGGCTCGAGCGCTACCTGGCTCTCGGGGCGGAAGGCAACATCCGCGTCGCCAACTGCTCCACGCCGGCGCAGTACTTCCATCTGCTGCGGCGACAGGCCCGGCATCCCGAAATGCGCCCGCTGATCGTGATGACGCCGAAGAGCTTGCTGCGCCATCCGGAGGCCTCGTCCCGGCCCAGCGAGCTGACGGCCGGCCGATTCCATCCCGTGCTCGACGACGCGGGCCTCCCCGGCGGGACCGACGACGTCACCCGGCTCGTGCTGTGCTCGGGGAAGATCTTCTACGAGGTCATCGCGTCGGAGCGCCGCGCCGCTGCGAGGCACGTCGCGATCGCCAGGATCGAGCTGCTGTATCCGTTCCCCGAGGGGCACGTCGTCACACTCCTTCAGCGGTACCCCAACGTGCGGGAGGTGGTGTGGCTCCAGGAGGAGCCGATGAACATGGGCGCGCGGAAGTGGGTGATCCCGCAACTCGTCGCGATGGTAGCCCCGGACGTGACCGTACGGTACATCTCCCGTCAGGAGCGATCGAGCCCGGCCGAAGGCTATCCGGCAGCGCACCGCGCCGAGCAAGCCAGGTTGGTCAGGGACGCGTTGGTGTAACGCCCGGGAGGGGCGGTCACGTCGTTGTGCCAGACCGATCGGTGACGTTGAACGAGAGCGCCTGCCTCGCTCGGTCGGCCACGTCCCGATATGCCCGGCTCGAGACGACCGCCCGCAACTGGTCACTGACCGGCAGCACCGTCACGGCTGGCTCCCATCGATAGGGTTGTCCGGTGAGCCGATCGACCACCCTGCCGGCATCGATAGCGAGGTTCGCCCGTGCGACGCCGAGGCGCCGTAGCGCGTGCCGTAGCGCTTCGAACCGCCCTTGAGCCTCGGGATCGAGAAACTTGAGGTGGTGCGCTCCGACCGCAGCCATGTAGTACTGAGACGGGACGAACGCGATCCCGTCGAGTCCGAGCTGTTCGGCCACCACCACGAGCCAGCCGGCTACCTCCCGCAGAATGCCCAGGCCGGGGTGCTGCTGTCCTGGCAGCTGAGGACGCTGCGGTGCGAAACCCTCTCGCGGGTTCTGCAGACGCAACCAGTTCACTTCCAGCACTTCGAATCCGGGCACGGTGCTCCGGCTGCGCGCCGCCTTCAGCTCCATCAGCAGCTCGTCCCGATCGGCCCCCGCATGGATCCGCAGGATTGGTCCCAACCCGCGGGGCGCATCCAGTGAGATGGCGGGGTGGCGGAAGCCGCGCGCACGGATGCGGTCGAGAATACCAAGCTCCTCGAGTTGGAGCTCGACCGTGTGCCGCGAGAACGCACTGAGGAAGCGGGTATCGGCATGCGTTACGAGTCCGAGCAGATCCTCTTCCGTCAAGCCCCAATCGTTCGCGTCATCGGATTCGTCGCTCCTGAGGGGCCATCCGCGGGAAATCCGACGGAACTGATCGAGCACGACGTCCGCCTCCTCGGGTGGCTCGATCACTTTGCCCGCGACGACCCTTCCCAGAGTACGCGCGGTGTAGCGCCACGCTGAGGTCCCATAGCCGCCCGCTAGTAGGACGACCAGTGGCAGCCGGCGGGTTTCATGACGGACGAGATCGATCACGAGTCGATCGCGTTCCAGCAAGCCGTCGGGTGTCAGCAGCCAGTCTCCGAGCATATCCGAGGCAGCGCCATCGACCCCGGCGAGATAGAACACCAGTCCCGGCCGGTGATGGCTGACGATGGGAGGGAGGGTCTCACGCAACGTCTCAAGAAACGTGGCGTCACCCACGTCGCTGCCGAGTGCGATGGACGTGGAAGCAACGGCATCGTCCTCGCTCCAGTCGACGTTATGAACGGAGTAGGTGTACACCGTCGCGTCACGTGCGAATACGCTACGGGTACCGTTGCCGTCGTGCAGGTCGAGATCGATCACGAGGATCGGCTCGCGGTACCGGCGAGCGCGCAGCCGTGCGATCGCGATCGCCACATCGTTGAAGATGCAGAACCCCATCCCCTCGTCTGGCGTCGCG
>JBDHDN010000075.1:0-17299 GCA_039591485.1 Gemmatimonadota bacterium | reverse complement strand
AAGTCGCGATGAACATCAAGCGGCTGATGGACATTGGCAGCTACCGGGGCACGCGCCACCGGCGCGGTCTGCCCGTGCGCGGTCAGCGCACGCATACGAACGCCCGCACCAAGAAGGGGCCCCGGCGTGCGATCGCCGGGAAGAAGAAAGCGACGAAGAAGTAGCATATGGCTCAGGCGTCAGGATCCAAGCGCTCGAAGAAAGTCGTCGAGGCCGAGGGCATCGCCCACATCACGGCGACGTTCAACAACACGCTGATCACGATCACCGACATGCAGGGGAACGCCATCACGTGGGGCTCCGCCGGCAAGTCGGGCTTCAAAGGTTCCAAGAAGTCCACGTCGTTTGCCGCGACCGTGGCCGCCGAGCAGTGCGCACGGGAGGCGGCGAATCTCGGTGTCCGACGTGTGCACGTTCGCGTGCAGGGCCCCGGCTCGGGGCGCGAGTCGGCCATTCAGGCTTTGGCCTCTGCCGGGCTCGAGGTCAAGTCGATCCGCGATGTGACGCCGATTCCCCACAACGGGTGCAGGCCGCCCAAGAAGCGGCGGGTCTGAATCATGGCGCGTTACACTGGACCCGTCTGCAAGCTGTGCCGGCGTGAGGGGACCAAGCTGTTCCTCAAGGGCACACGCTGCCTGACCGAGAAGTGTGCGATCGAGCGGCGTGCGTACGCCCCCGGCCAGCATGGTCAAGCAGCCGGAAGGCGGCGCAAGACGTCCGAGTACCAGCGGCAGCTCAGGGAAAAGCAGAAGGTCAAGCGGATCTACGGTCTCAACGAAGGCCAGTTCCGCAGGACGTTCGACGCCGTTCGCACCCTACCCGGCGTCACGGGCGCGAACCTGCTGGTGCGGCTCGAGACGCGACTCGACAATCTCGTACACCGGATGGGTTTTGCGCCCAGCCGGCGCGCCGCGCGCCAGCTCGTGAAGCACCGGCACGTCGAGGTGAACGCCAGGACCGTCGACGTTCCGTCGTTCCAGGTGCGGCCGGGTGACGAAGTGCGTGTCGCACCGAAGAGCAGGGATCTCACCACTGTGCGGGCCTCACTGGAGGCGCTCTCGCGGGCGGCTCCGGTGGCGTGGATCAGTGTGGACGCCGGCAAGGCCGCCGGCAAGCTGCTGGAACTGCCGACCCGCGACCAGATTCCGGTCGCCGCGCAGGAACAGATGATTGTGGAGCTGTACTCCAAGTGACCATGAAGATCGATCTCTCCGGCCTCGTCCGCCCCCACGTCGTCGAAATGACGAAGCGTGAGGACACGCCGACCATCGCTGAATTCCGCTTGCAGCCGCTCGAGCGAGGCTACGGCCACACGCTGGGCAATGCGCTGCGCCGCATGCTGCTCTCCTCGCTGCCGGGCACGGCCGTGTGGGCCTTTCGGCTCGAGGGGGTGGTGCACGAGCATCAGACGCTCCCTGCGGTCGCCGAGGACATTCATCAGATCATCCAGCGGCTCAAGGGTCTGACGCTGATGATGCAGGGTGACCACACCGAGGCCGTGCTGCAGCTGAAGGCGAGCAAGGCCGGGCCGGTGACGGTGGCAGCAATTCAACCCCATCCGGCCGTCGAGATCTTGCATCCCGAGCACCTGCTCTTCACGCTCCAGGAAGACCGCGAGGTGACCGGCGAACTCTACGTGCGCAAGGGCCGCGGGTACGTCGAGGCTGCGCAGCACGAGGTTGACCGGTCGCTCCCGATCGATCTGGTGCGGATCGACGCGATCTACAACCCGGTCAGGCGGGCGAACTTCACCGTGCAGGAGACCCGGGTCGGGCAGCGCACCGACTTCGACAGCCTGAACCTCTCCGTAGAGACCGACGGGTCGATCGCTCCTGAGGATGCAGTTGCCTACGGCTCGGCCCTGTTGCAGGAGCACTTGAGGTACTTCGTCGAGTTTGGGCAGACGCCGGTTGTCACGGTCGGTGGAGCGGAACCCGAGGGCGGGGCGCCGATTCTGACACCCCTGCGCGAGTTGCTCGAAAAGCCGATCGACGAGTGTGGGCTGTCGGTGCGGTCGATCAATTCGCTCAAGAACTCCAGCATCTCCACTCTCGGCGACCTGGTGACGTTCACCGAAGACGATCTGCTCAAGGTCAAGAACGTCGGCGAGAAGGCCCTGGCAGAGATCGCCGAGATGCTGCGCCGGGAGGGTCTCAACTTCGGCATGGAGTTCGAGGAGCGTGACGGCGAGGTCGTTGTGATCAACGAAGGCGTGACGCCGGCGACGATCGCGGCGGAGGTCATGGATGTGTCGGCCGGCGGTGAGCCGGCGGAGGACTAGGACCGATGCGGCACCGCCACAAGGGACGGCAGCTCGGCCGCACAATGGCTCACCGGCGGGCGATGCTGCGAAACATGGCGACGTCCCTGTTCAAGCACGATCGTGTGGTCACGACCCACACCAAGGCCAAGGAACTCCGTCCGTTCGCGGAGCGGTTGATCACGCTCGCACGCCGGGGCGACTTGCACGCCCGGCGGCAGGTCGAGCGGCACATCCGTGATCGCAACGTGTCTGGCAAGTTGTTTCAGGAGATCGGTCCCAGGTTTGCTGCCCGTCCGGGCGGGTACACGCGGATCCTGCGGGTCGGGCATCGACCCGGCGATGGTGCCGAGTTGGCGCGGATCGAGCTGCTTGGTGAGTGAAGCTGGACTGGTGGGGAATGGAAACGCGACGGGGACCTGATGGTCCCCGTTTTTGCAGCCTTGCGTGGACGGGTGAAGTGCCGTCAGATCTCCGTGAGCGAGGCGGGACGGCGGGGTGCCTTCACGACGCGATTGGCCTTGATGCACTGGGTGCAGACCTTGAGCCGCTTGACCTGGCCGTCAACCAGCGCCCGGACCGGCTGGAGGTTCGGGTACCAGCGACGGTTCGTCTTGTTGTTCGCGTGGCTCACGTTGTGACCGAATGACGGCCCCTTGCCACAGATATCGCAGACGCGTGCCATGATCCGTATGATCCGTTCGAATGCCGAGTTCCGGTGCAACCGTACAACGTTGAACCCACAATGCTAACCACTACCGCGTGTCCATTCAAGGCCAAGGCAAGTCGGACCGCAGGGGTGCGGAGAGCCATGTCATGCCGACCGCGCTGATCACGGGGATTACAGGGCAGGACGGATCGTACCTCGCCGAGCTCCTCCTCGAGCGGGGCTACGAGGTGGTGGGAATCGTTCGCCGCACATCTCACGATTCCTACGAGCGCATCGGTCACCTACTCAGCCGGATCCGCGTCGTGCCGGCCGACCTCCTCGACCAGCACTCGCTGACCTCGGTCATCCGGGACGCGCGCCCGGACGAGATCTACAATCTCGCGGCGCAGAGCTTCGTTCCGACCAGCTGGAGCCAGCCGGTACTCACCGGCGAGTTCACGGCCCTTGGGGTCACGCGGATCCTCGAGGCGGTGCGCCTGGCCCATCCGGAGGCCCGGTTCTACCAGGCCAGTTCCTCAGAGATGTTCGGCAAGGTGACCGAAACGCCGCAGCACGAGGGGACGTCGTTCTATCCTCGCTCCCCGTACGGCGTGGCGAAGGTGTACGGACACTGGATCACGGTGAACTATCGAGAGTCTTACGGGCTCTACGCGGTGAGCGGCATCTTGTTCAATCACGAATCGCCGCGTCGCGGTCTGGAGTTCGTGACCCGTAAGGTGTCCGACGGCGTGGCGCGCATCAAACTGGGGCTCGCGTCAGAGCTCCGTCTCGGGAACCTCGATGCCCACCGGGACTGGGGCTATGCGGGCGACTACGTAGACGCGATGTGGCGCATGCTGCAGCAGCCCGAGCCCGACGACTACGTCGTGGGCACCGGCATTGCCCACTCGGTGCGGGACCTGGTGCAGGTCGCGTTTGAGCATGCCGGGCTCGAGTGGCAAGAGCATGTTCGCATCGATCCGAAACTGGTACGGCCCGCGGAGGTGGATCATCTGCTGGCCGACCCGGGCAAGGCGAGCGACGTGCTTGGTTGGCAGCCGAAGGTGCCGTTTGCCGAGATGATCCGCATGATGGTTGATCACGATCTCGCCCGGCTCGAGGGCCGTGGCCGGTGAGGGTGCTGGTCACTGGAGCGGATGGATTCGTCGGGGTGCGGCTGGTCGAGCGGTTGCGGCTCGACGGCCACGAGGTGATCGCGGCGGTCCGGCCTGACCGTCCCTGGTATGCCGACGGCAGCCCGGCGCCGTGGGGCGCTGACGTGACCGCCGTTCCGTTCGAGCTCCTCGACGGGCCGTCGTTGCGCGGGATCGTTGCCATCGGCTTCGATGCCGTCGTCCACCTGGCTGCTGTCGCATCGGGCGGAGATGCCCGGCGCGAACCGACTGAGGCCTGGCAGGTCAACGCGGTGGGTACGGCACGGCTGGCGGAGGAATTAGGACATGCCCGGGCTGCCGGCGAGTCCGATGCGCTGCTCTTGGCAGTCTCGACGGCAGAGGTGTACGGGGCCGGCCGTTTGAGGCCGAGGATCGAGACCGATCCCGTCGAGCCATGCTCTCCGTACGCTGCATCGAAGCTGGGCGGTGAGAACGCGGCGCTCGAGGTGCAGCGGCGGACCGGTCTGCGGGTGGTGGTGGCGCGTGCGTTTCCGCACACGGGGAGGGGGCAGGACCAGCGATTCGTGGCGCCGGCCTTCGCGCGGAGGCTCGTCGAGGCGAAGCGCGCCGGGCGCCGCCAGATCGCGGTTGGGAATCTGGATCCCGTGCGAGAGTTCCTGCACGTCGCGGATGTGGTCGAAGCCTACGTGCAGCTCATCCGATGCGGCCGGCCGGGTGAGATCTACAACGTTGCCGGCGGCGAGGCGATGTCGCTGCGCGAGTTGTTCGAGCGGCTCGCGCGGATCGTGGACCACGCGGCCGAGCCCGTCTCCGATCCGGACCTCATGCGGGACGCGGACATCCCGCACCTCGTGGGAGACTCGGCGAAGCTCCGTGAGCTCACCGGATGGACGCCGACGCACACATTGGATGAAGCCCTGACCGAGGTCGTACATGCCGAAGCGGACTGACATCGAGAGCATTCTGTTGATCGGGTCTGGGCCGATCGTCATCGGTCAAGCGGCGGAGTTCGACTATTCCGGAACCCAGGCGGTCAAGGCGCTCAAGGAAGAGGGCTACCGCGTCATCCTGGTGAACTCGAACCCGGCCACGATCATGACCGATCCGGAGCTGGCCGATCGAACCTACGTCGAGCCGGTGACTCCGGAATGGGTGGCGAGCGTGATCGAGCGGGAACGTCCGGACGCGCTGCTTCCCACGATGGGGGGGCAGACGGCCCTCAACGTCGCGATGGCGTTGGTGAAGGACGGGACGCTCGAGAAGCATGAGGTGGAGTTGATCGGTGCCGACGAGCGGGCAATCAGGATCGCCGAGGATCGGAAGGAGTTCGGGGCTGCCATGGCCCGGATCGGGCTTGCCGTCCCCATGGGGGCCGTCGTTTCATCGTATGACGAGGCACTGGCGCTCGTCGAGGATATCGGCTACCCGGCCATCTGCCGTCCCTCCTTTACGCTCGGTGGCACCGGCGGAGGTGTCGCCTACAACATCGAAGAGTACGAGGAACTGATCCGACGTGGCCTGTCCTTGTCGCCGGTCGGATCCGCGCTGATCGAGCGGTCCGTGCTGGGTTGGAAGGAATTCGAGCTGGAGGTCATGCGCGACCGGTGTGACAACGTGGTGATCGTCTGCTCCATCGAGAACATGGATCCGATGGGAGTGCATACCGGCGATTCGATCACGGTAGCGCCGGCAATGACCCTCACCGACCGTGAGTACCAAGTCATGCGAGACGCGGCCATTGCGATCATCCGCGAAGTGGGCGTGGACGCCGGTGGCTGCAACATTCAGTTTGCCCTGAGCCCCGATACCGGGGAGATGCTGACGATCGAGATGAACCCCAGAGTGTCTCGCTCGTCCGCACTCGCGTCCAAGGCGACCGGCTTTCCGATTGCCCGCATCGGCACCAAGCTCGCGGTCGGGTACACCCTCGACGAGCTGCCGAACGACATCACGAAGACCACGCCCGCATCGTTCGAGCCGGTGCTCGACTACGTGGTCGCCAAGTTCCCACGGTTTGCCTTCGAGAAGTTCCCGGCGGCCGATCCGGGTCTCACCACGCAGATGAAGTCGGTCGGGGAGTCGATGGCGATCGGGCGTACGTTCAAGGAGGCGTTTCAGAAGGGACTGCGCTCACTCGAAATCGATCGTCCGGGTTGGACCGTGGGCGAGACGGCCGCCGACGATCGACTCGAGTCAGCGTCTCCCGAGGAGCTGCGGGCGGCGCTGCGGCGGCCAACCCCGGAGCGGATCTTCCAGGTCAAGCGGGCAATGCTCGCCGGGATCCCCATCGATGAGATCGCCCGACTCACCGGTATCGACCGTTGGTTCCTGGCGCAGTTGGACGATCTACTCGTGGCGGAGCGCGAATTCCGGGATACCGCGGAGGTGGATGCGGCACTGATCAGGCAGATGAAGCGTTTGGGCTTTTCGGACCGGCAGCTCGCCGATCTGCGGGAGATGCCGGAGTCAGCATTCCGGGAGTCCCGCTGGCAGCTCGGTGTCCGGCCGAGCTACAAGGTCGTGGACACGTGTGCGGGCGAGTTCCCCTCGGCCACGCCGTACTACTACTCGTCGTACGAGGAGGAGAACGAGTCGGAGCCGATCGGCGAGCGGGGGATCGTCATCCTGGGTAGCGGCCCGAACCGCATCGGGCAAGGGGTCGAGTTCGACTACTGCTGCGTGCGTGCGGGCTTGGCATTCCGGGACCTCGGGTTCAAGACGGTCATGATCAACTCGAACCCCGAGACGGTCTCCACGGACTTCGATATCTCCGACAAGCTCTACTTCGAGCCACTCACCCTCGAAGACGTGCTCGAGATCATCGCACTCGAGCGACCGCGCGGTGTCGTGGTGCAACTGGGCGGACAGACGCCACTCAAGCTCGCGAAGGGACTCGAGGCAGCGGGCATTCCGATCCTCGGCACGAGCCCCGAGTCGATCGATCTCGCGGAGGACCGCAAACGGTTCGACCGGCTCACGCGGGAGCTCGGTGTCAGTCAGCCTCCCAACGGCACAGCCGTCACCGTCGAGCAGGCGGTCGCCGTGGCGACTGACGTGGGCTACCCGGTCTTGGTACGGCCGTCGTACGTGCTCGGGGGGCGAGCCATGGAGATCGTGTACGACGAGGCAGCCCTCCGGGCGTACTTCGAGCGGGCGGCGCGGGTCTCTCCAGCGCACCCCGTGCTGATCGACCGGTTCCTCGAGGATGCCTTCGAGGCCGATGTCGATGCGATCGCCGACGGCACGACGTGCGTGGTCGGCGGCGTGATGCAGCACATCGAGGATGCCGGCGTTCACTCCGGCGACTCCGCCTGCGTATTGCCCCCGTATCTCCTCACCGAGGACGCTGTCGACGAGATGCGGGAGCACACTCGGGCCTTTGCGCGGGCCTTGGGTGTGGTGGGGGTCTTGAACGTGCAGTTTGCCGTGAAGAACGGAACCGTGTACGTGCTCGAGGTGAACCCGCGCGCGTCCCGCACCTTGCCGTTCGTGAGCAAGGCGACAGGTGTGCCATTGGCGAAGCTCGCAGCGGCGGTGATGACCGGGAGAACGCTGCAACAGGTCGGGCTCAGTGCTGAGCCGCCAATGCCCCACACCGCCGTGAAGGAAGCCGTGTTCCCCTTCTCGAAGTTCGCCAACGTCGACGTGATTCTCGGACCAGAGATGCGCTCGACGGGCGAAGTGATGGGGATCGCCGACAGCTTCGGGATGGCGTTCGCGAAGGCACAGGCGGGAGCGGGCGACCAGTTGCCGCTCGAGGGCACGATCGTCGTGACCGTGAACGACAACGACAAGCCGACGGTGCTGCCGATCGTGCGCCGGTTTCATGAGATGGGTTTCCGCATCGTGGCCACAGACGGGACGATGCGCTACTTGCGCCAGCGCGGTGTTCCGGCCGAGCGGGTGGCCAAGGTGCATGAAAGCCGGCCCAATGTGGTTGATCTGATCGTGTCTGGCCAGGCACATCTCCTGATCAACACGCCGCTCGGCAAGCTGACCCAGCGCGATGACTACGTGATGCGCCGGGCTGCGATCGCCCACAAGGTGCCCTACGTGACGACCATGTCCGCGGCGAGCGCGGCCTGTGATGCCGTCCTGGCGCTGCGGAGCCGCACGGGCAGCGTCCGCAGCCTCCAGGAATGGTACCAGGTAGCGCGGGCCACACTCGACGGCCAATTGACGGTGTGAGGCACGCGGCGGTGTGACGGCTGGCTTCCAGCAGGATCTGGCCAACGCGGTCGAGTGCCGCGTTGTCGTCAACGAGCCGCTTGCGGCTCACACGACCTATCGGATCGGCGGTCCAGCTGCGGCGCTCGTTGAGCCGGCGTCCGCCGCCGCCGTGGTCCGGGCCCTGCGTTTCTGTTCCGAGCGCGGCATTCGGTGGATGGCGCTGGGGCTAGGCTCCAACGTCCTGGTGGCGGATACCGGGTTTCCAGGAGTGGTGATCCGGCTGGGGAGGGGGCTTGACACGATCGAACGGGGAGTGGGAGGCGATCCTACGCAGTGGCGAGTCGGTGCGGGAGTGCCCACGCCGCGGTTGGCTCGGCGGACAGCGCAGGAGGGGCTCGCGGGACTGCATCGACTCGTTGGGGTGCCAGGGTCGGTCGGCGGCGGGGTGTACGTCAATGCGGGAGCGCACGGACAGGACTTCGCATCGGTCGTGCGGAGCATCGATTGTGTGACTGCCTCGGGGGAAGGCCTCGTTCTCGGGGCGGAGGACATACCGTGGGGCTATCGATCGAGCGGTCTGGAACAGGTCATCGTCCTTGGTGCAACGATCGGGCTGACGGAGAGGGAACCGAGAGGGCTCGTGGACGATGTCCAACAATACCTGGCGCGGAGGAGAGCCGGCACGCCGTTCAACGAGCCCTGCTGTGGTTCGGTATTCCGCAATCCTGTGCCGGATCGAGGTTCGGCATCCGTGACGCGTACTGCTGGACAGCTGATCGATGCCGTGGGACTGAAGGGCTTCCGGATCGGAGGTGCTGTCGTGTCCCGGAAGCACGCCAATTACATCGTCAACGTTGGCAGAGCCTCCTCTGCGGATGTCATGACGGTGATCCACGTGGTGCGGGAGCGAGTGATGGCGGAGTTCGGGGTGGAGTTGGAGCTCGAAGTCCACAGCGTGGAGTAGGGGTGAGAAGAGACGGGGGAGGAGGGAGGGGGAAAAGGGGAGGGGGAAAAGGGGGAAAGGGATGCGCGGCGCGCAACCCTGGGACCATCTGAATCCGGGTGATGTGACGACCTGAGGTCGCGAGGCAGAATGAGCAACTACTTCGTGCATGAAAGTGCGTACGTGGATGAGGGTGCTCAGGTTGGGGAGGGGACGAAGATCTGGCACTTCTGCCACGTGATGTCGGGGGCGGTGATCGGGGAGCGCTGTAGTCTGGGGCAGAACGTCGTGGTGATGCCGGGCACGAGGATCGGTCGCAACGTGAAGATCCAGAACAACGTCTCGATCTACGAGGGCGTGACCTTGGAGGACGACGTGTTCTGCGGGCCGTCCTGCGTGTTCACCAACGTGACGAACCCCCGGTCACACGTGTCCCGCAAGAGCGAGTATGCCGCCACACTCGTGAAGCGCGGTGCGTCGATCGGCGCGAATGCGACGATCGTGTGCGGCATCACGCTGGGCGAGTACGCCTTCATCGGTGCCGGTGCCGTCGTGACGTCCGACGTTCCCGCCCATGCGCTCATGCTTGGCGTGCCGGCACGACGAGTGGGCTGGATGTGTCAGTGCGGCGAACGGCTGCACTTCGCCGACGGCAAGGTGCCGTGCGAGCGATGCGGGTCCCGATACCGTGAAGCCGGTGGCAGTCTCATCCCGATTGTTGAAGCGTGAGGGTGTCTCTAGCTTTGGTACAACCTGACTCGGGAGGGTTCGTGCGGATCCCGCTGCTCGATCTCGCTGCACAGATGGACATTATTCGCGAAGAGGTCGTGCCGGCGCTGATGGCCGTTGTGGAGAATCAGCGGTTCATTATGGGCGAGCCGGTGCGGCAGTTGGAGGAAGCAGTCGCACAATACTGCGGAACGGCGCACGGCGTCGCCTGCGCATCGGGCACGGACGCCCTGTTCCTGTCGTTGAAGACCCTAGACCTCACGCCCGGTGACGAGGTGATCACGTCGCCGTTCACCTTCTTCGCCACGGCCGGGGCGATCGTCAATGCGGGTGGAACACCGGTGTTCGTGGACATCGACCCCGACACCTTCAATCTGGATCTGGACGCCGTGCGCCGTACTATCGGCGCCCGGACGCGTGCTATCGTTCCAGTTCATCTGTTCGGGCAGATGGCCCCGATGGAGGCGCTCGGCGAGCTCGCTGCGCGGCACGGATTGACGCTGGTGGAAGACGCCGCGCAGGCGATCGGCGCGCGGAGGCGGATCGCTGGCGAATGGGTTCGCGCTGGCAAGCCCGGCACAACGGGAGCGTTTTCCTTCTTTCCCTCCAAGAACCTCGGCGGCTGGGGTGACGGGGGCATGATCGTCACCGACGATCCCGAGCGGGCGGCGCGGCTGCGGAAGCTCAGGGTTCACGGTGGAGCCAAGCAGTACCATCACGAGGAGGTCGGGGTCAACAGCCGGCTCGACACGCTGCAGGCCGCGATCCTGCTCGTAAAGCTCACGCATCTGGACGCGTGGAATGCCGAACGCCGACGGCATGCCGAGGCCTACAACGAAGCCTTCGACGGGCTCGTCGGGGTCCGGCCGCCAGCTACCGATCCGGCCAACGAGCACATCTACCATCAATACACCATCCGGGCCGATCGGAGGGATGCGTTGAAGGCGCACCTGGCCGAACGAGGCGTCGGGTCGGCCGTTTACTACCCGCAGTGCCTGCACCTCCAGCCGTGCTTTGCATCCCTTGGCTATCGAGAGGGTGCTCTGCCGGAGGCGGAGAGGGCGAGCCGCGAAGTGCTGTCGTTACCCGTGTATCCGGAACTCACGGAGGGGCAGCAGCAGTTCGTCATCGATCGCGTCAGAGAGTACTTCACATGAACCGGATCAGGATCGCCGTATTCGGTGGCGGAAGCTGGGGACGAAATCACGTGCGCTCCGTGGCAGCGCTCAGAGACGCGCAGCTGACGGCGGTGTGCGATCTCGACCCGATCGTGCGCGACACCATGAGCCGCCAATATCCGGGTACCGTCGTGACGGACCGGCCGGCCGATGCCCTGGACGTCGCTGACGCCGCCGTCATCGCAACACCAGCTGCGAGCCACGCGGAGCTGGCCCGGCTCGCCATTGAGCGGAACGTGCCGGTCCTGGTGGAGAAGCCGTTCGCCCTGTCGTCGGCGGAGGCACGCCGCGTCGTGGATCTGGCTGATGCCCGGGGCGTGCCAGTCGTCGTGGGGCATCTGCTGGTGTTCCATCCAGCAGTCGAGCGGCTCAAGGCCATGGTGCACGCCGGCGACCTTGGAGAGGTGTTTTACCTGTACAGCCAGCGGGTCAATCTGGGCCAGGTCCGGCCCGACGAGAACGCGCTTTGGAGCTTCGGACCCCACGACATTTCGGTGGCACTCGAATTGATCGGAGAGTCGCCGAAGCGGGGAGGATGTCGTCTTCATGACCATGGAATTCGCATCCGGGGGCCTGGCACACGTGCAGATGTCGTGGCTGGATCCGCGCAAGGAGCGCCGCCTGACGGTGGTCGGCTCGCGCAAGATGGTGGTGCTGGACGACATGGAGCCGCGCGAGAAGCTCCGCGTCTACGACAAGGGTGTGGATCGCCCCCCGGAGTACGGCTCGTATGGCGAGAGCCTCGCAATCCGGGAGGGGGACATCATGATCCCCCGGGTACCGATCGTCGAGCCGTTGAGCGCGGAACTGCGGCATTTCGTCCGTGTGGCGCGGGGGGAGGAATCCCCTCGCGTGGATGGGCGCAGCGGATTACTGGTCGTGGAGATACTGGAGGCGGCCTCCCGCTCCCTCGCCATGGGTGGCGCGGGGGTCACGCTCTCCGATCCCCTTCATGAGGTAGGTTCATGACTTCCGAGCAACAACTGTTGGAGAAGGCCCGAGACCGGTCCGCCCTGTTCGGGGTGATCGGACTCGGCTATGTCGGGCTGCCCCTGGCTGTGGAGATGGCGGACGCGGGCTTCATCGTGCTGGGCTTCGATCTCAAGGAGTCGGTGGTTCAGGGAATCAACGACGGACGGTCCCATATTCAGGACGTCCCGACCTCCCGATTGGCCCCGTTGGTGGCGTCCGGGAAGATCCGGGCAACGACCGACATGACTCGACTTTCTGAGGTCGACGCCATTTCGATCTGCGTCCCGACGCCACTCTCCAAGACGAAGGACCCCGACGTGTCCTACGTGCTCGCGGCGGGCGAAGCCGTCACGAAGGCGTTGCGCAGGGGACAGGTCGTTGTGCTCGAGAGCACCACCTATCCGGGCACCACGCGCGAGCTGTTGCTGCCTCGGATCGAGGTGCAGGGGCTCGAAGTCGGAAAGGACGTATTCCTGGCGTTCAGTCCCGAGCGGGTCGATCCAGGCAACCCCGTCTGGCAGACGAAGAACACCCCGAAAGT
Source organism: Gemmatimonadota bacterium (assembly GCA_039591485.1). Classification (GTDB taxonomy): domain Bacteria; phylum Gemmatimonadota; class Gemmatimonadetes; order Gemmatimonadales; family GWC2-71-9; genus JAOTVV01. The sequence goes on along the minus strand of JBDHDN010000075.1, from coordinate 4,721 downwards.
GATCGGCGGGGTGACCCCGGCCTGTGTGCAGGTCGTGATGGCGCTGTACGAGCCCGTCTTCGACACCCTGGTGCCGGTATCCTCGCCGGAAGCAGCCGAGTTGGTGAAGCTGCTGGAGAACACCTTCCGCAGCGTAAACATAGGGCTCGTGAACGAGATGGCGATGGTGTGCGACCGCCTCGGCGTGGACGTCTGGGAAGTGATCGATGCCGCTGCCACGAAGCCTTTCGGCTTTATGAAGTTCACGCCGGGTCCCGGCCTCGGCGGGCACTGTATCCCGATCGATCCTCACTACCTCGCGTGGAAGATGCGGGCGCTCAACTACAAGACCAGGTTCATCGAGGTCGCCGGCGAGGTGAACTCGGAGATGCCGGCGTTCTGGGTGCGCAAGGTTGCCGAGGGCCTGAACGACGACGCGAAGCCCATCCGAGGCTCCGACGTGCTCGTCATCGGTGCAGCGTACAAGAAGGATATCGATGACGTGCGGGAGAGCCCTGCGCTCGACATCATCCGCCTTCTGCTACAGCAGGGGGCGAAGGTGTCGTATCATGATCCGTTCGTGACGGAACTGCACGAGGACGGGGTGGATCTGTCGAGCGTCGACCTCACTCCCGAACGGGTAACTGCAGCTGATTGTGTCGTGATCGCTACGGATCACTCGACGCTCGACTACGTCATGCTCGCCAATGCCGCCCGGCGGGTGATTGACACACGCAACGCACTGCGGAGAGGATAGCGGCCCATGCAGGTGGCAGTGGTAGGAACGGGGTATGTGGGGTTGGTCGTCGGCGCATGCCTTGCCGAGACCGGAAACGACGTGATCTGCGCGGACATTGCCGAGGACAAGATTGCCCGCCTGCGGAACAACGAGATCCCCATTTACGAACCGGGGCTCGAGCCCCTGGTGGAAAGCAACCAGGAAGCCGGTCGGCTGAGCTTCACGACCGATGTCGGAGCGGCCGTGGAGGCCTCGGACGTCGTCTTCATCGCGGTCGGCACGCCGCCGGAGGAGGACGGCTCTGCCGACCTGCAGCACGTGCTGCAGGTCGCCCGGACCATTGGCGACCACATGAATGATCCGAAGGTGATCATCACCAAGAGCACCGTGCCCGTCGGAACCGCCCGGAAGGTGAGCGAGGCCATTGCCGAGCGCACGGACGAGACGTTTCACATCTGCTCCAATCCCGAGTTTCTGAAGGAAGGGGCGGCCGTCGACGACTTCATGAAGCCCGACCGGGTCGTCGTCGGGGTGGAATCGGACGAGGCGAAGGAGGTCCTCGCGCAGCTCTATGCACCGTTTGTCCGCACGGGGAATCCCATTCTCTTCATGGACATCGCGTCGGCCGAACTCACGAAGTACGCGGCGAACGCGATGCTGGCGTCCCGGATCTCGTTCATGAACCAGGTCGCCGAGTTGTGCGAGCGAGTCGGCGCGGACGTGACATTGGTGCGGCAGGGGATTGGCAGTGATGCGCGGATCGGGCCGGCCTTCTTGTTCCCCGGCCCGGGCTACGGTGGGTCCTGCTTCCCCAAGGACGTGAAGGCGCTGATCCGGACCGCCCACGAGTGCGGAGTCCGGTTCGATCTCCTCGAGGCGGTCGAGGGCGTCAATGCTAGGCAGAAACGTCTCTTGGGCAGCAAGCTCACCCGGCTGTTCGCTGGGGACCTGACGGGCCGGCGCATCGCCGTCTGGGGGCTCGCATTCAAGGCCCGGACCGACGACATGCGGGAGAGTCCGTCGATCGAACTGATCGAGATGCTGCTCGAGGCGGGCGCTACCGTCGCCGCGCATGATCCGGAGGCGATGGCATCGGCACGACGCGTCTTCGGTGAGCGCATCGAGTACGCGGAGCGCATGTACGACGCTGTGGCTGGTGCCGACGCTCTCGTCATCGTCACGGAATGGCTGGAGTATCGGAATCCCGACTTCCACCGGATCAAGGAACTGCTCAACGCACCCATCGTCGTGGACGGACGCAACCTGTACGATCCGCACCGCATGGCAGCGCTCGGCTTCACCTATCACTCAATTGGGCGAGGGGCGATCTAATGCGTATCGTGATAACGGGGGCGGCTGGATTCCTCGGGTCGCATCTCGCCGATCGCCTGATCGCAGACGGGCACGAGGTCGTGGGCATCGACAACTTCATCACCGGCGACCGGGCCAACATCGCGCATCTGGAGGGCAACGCCGCGTTCGGGTTCATCGAGCACGACGTGACGAAGTTCATCCGCGTCGATGGAGCAGTGGACGGGATCCTCCATTTCGCATCGCCGGCGAGTCCGATCGACTATCTCGAGCTGCCGATCCAGACGCTCAAGGTCGGTGCTCTCGGGACGCACAACTGCCTCGGTCTCGCGAAGGCCAAGGGGGCGCGTTTCTTTCTGGCGAGCACCAGCGAGGTGTACGGCGATCCACAGGTGCATCCGCAGACGGAGGACTACTGGGGGCACGTGAACCCGATCGGCCCGCGGGGCGTCTACGACGAGGCGAAGCGGTTTGCCGAGGCGATGACGATGGCTTACCACCGGTACCACGGGTTGGATACCAGGATCGTACGGATCTTCAACACTTACGGTCCCCGCATGCGACCGCACGACGGCCGCGTCGTATCCAACTTCATCGTCCAGGCCCTGCGGGGAGAGCCGATCACCGTGTACGGCGACGGTTTGCAGACCCGCTCGTTCTGCTACGTGGACGACGAGATCGACGGCATTGTTCGGCTGTTCGAGCGCGGCGGACCGGAGCCGACGAACATCGGGAATCCCGACGAGTTCACGGTGCAGGAGCTCGCCGAGGTCGTACTCGAGCTGACGGGCAGCAAGTCGGAACTCGTGCTCGAACCGCTGCCAACCGACGATCCCAAGCAGCGACAGCCGGATATCGCCAAGGCGCAGGCCCAACTGGGCTGGCACCCGCGGATCGGCCTGCGGCAGGGACTGGCAAAGACCATCGACTACTTCCGAGGGAGAATCACCGGATGATGCGGGCGCTCGTGACGGGCGCCGCCGGGTTCATCGGCGCACACTGCTGCGGTCGCCTGCTCGATGAGGGCGTGGAGGTCGTAGGGTTGGACAACTTCGATCCCTTCTACGAGCGGCGCATCAAGGAAGAGGGACTCGACGGACTCCGGGGTCGGGGCGGGTTCCGCTTTGTCGAGGGGGACATCCGGGACCGCATCGTCGTGGAACGGGAGCTGCGCGGCATCGACGTCGTCGTCCATCTCGCTGCGCGCGCGGGTGTGCGGCCGAGCATCGAGCAGCCAGTGCTCTACTCGTCCATCAATATCGATGGAACCGTCCAGCTGCTCGAGTCCTGCCGCGACCTGGGTGTCCGGCGCTTCGTGTTCGGCTCCTCCTCATCCGTATACGGCGACACCACGCCGCCGCCGTTCCGGGAGGACGTGGCAGCCGTGCACCCCATCTCTCCATATGCTGCCACGAAGCGTGCCGGAGAGCTGTTGTGTCAGGTGTACTACCACCTGTACGAGTTGCGCATCGCGTCGCTGCGCTTCTTCACGGTCTACGGGCCGCGCCAGCGGCCCGACCTTGCCATCCACAAGTTTACCCGGCTCATGATCGCCGGTGAGACGATCCGGCAGTTTGGGGACGGGGAATCCGCGAGGGACTACACGCACGTCGATGACATCGTGCGGGGGGTGCTCGGTGCGGTTCGGTGGGCACGGGAGGACGCTCCCGCACATGAGGTGTTCAATCTGGGTGGGTCAGGCACCGTCACGCTCGGACGCCTCATCGAGCTCATCGCAGCTGCGCTCGGAGTCGACGCGCGCATCGAGCGCCACCCCGCCCAGCCGGGTGATGTCCGTCAGACCTGTGCCGATATCGCAAAGGCCCAGCGGATCCTGGGTTATAATCCCTCGGTGGCGATCGAGGACGGCATCCCGGCATTTGTCGAGTGGTACAGGAACTACCATGGAACTCAGCATCCGACAGCAGGTTGAGCTGGCCAAGGAGCGGTTCACCGGTCAGGACTACTATGGCGCTATCCACCTGCTCGAGGAACTGATCGAACGCGGCAGCGCCTACGCGGACGCACAGCACCTTCTTGGCCTGTCGTACGAGCTGCTCGGCAAGCCGGATCGGGCGCTCGCCGCCTTCGACCGGGCGCTCGAGTTGAACCCGCGATATGTCGAGGCCCACGTGCATCGCGGCATCGTGCTCGCCGGTTTGGGGCGGGAGGCCGAGGCCGCTGAGGCGTTCGAGCGGGCACGGCTGGCGGGTGGGGAAGACCGCGGCGGGATCTCTGTGCACCACGCCGCCAAGCTCGCCAATCGGCACGCCGAGTTGGCAGAGGCGTACGCGGAGGCGGGCGCCGTGGGCCGCGCCATCGCCCAATACCGGACGGCGCTCGAGCTGGCGCCCGACTTCCACGATCTCAGGTTGCGCATGGCCCGGCACATGATAGACGCCGGACGCACGCTCGAGGCCAGAGACGAGCTGCAGGCCGTCGTCGACGCCCGGCCCGACCTGATCGATGCCCAAGCGACGTTCGGTCTCGCGTGCTACTTGAGCGGGGAGTGGGCGACGGCGCAGAGGGTGCTCGAGCACCTCCTTCGCGAAGCACCGTCCGATCCACGGGTACGGGCCTACATGAGCATGCTCGAACGGGGCTCGCGTGCGGCCCGCTGAGCTGGCCAAGGAGCGGTTCACCGGTCAGGACTACTATGGCGCTATCCACCTGCTCGAGGAACTGATCGAAC
>JBDHDN010000074.1:0-11728 GCA_039591485.1 Gemmatimonadota bacterium | reverse complement strand
GTTGGCGAGATCGCGGAACTGATATCGGTTCGCGACGGCGATCCGCCCCCGGCGCAGATCCACGGGCTCTGCCCGGATCGATTGGTAGACCTTCTTGACCTCCCAGAGTGATGGATGGGGTTGCCGGTCTGCCGACACCAAGCCGTTGATCAGGAAGTTCCCGTCGGTCGAGGTGCCGGGCGGCCCGAAATCGCCGCCATATCCGACGATGGTCCGACCTGCCGTGTTGCGCGTGAGCAGGCCCTGGTCAACCCAATCCCAGATGAAACCGCCCTGGAGCACGGTGTACCGCTCGATGATCGCCCAGTAGTCGGCGAAGTTGCCGACGCTGTTGCCCATGGCGTGCGCGTACTCGCACATGATGTACGGCCGATCGTCGTAGCGCTCGGCATAGGCCACGAGCGCCTCGAGGGAGGGGTACATCGGCACGACGATGTCCGTATTCCGCTCCAAGCCGGCGCGCTCATACTGGACTGGTCTGGTCGGGTCACGCGTCTTGATCCACTCGTACGTCGCGTAGAAGTTCGCTCCATTCCCTGCCTCGTTACCGAGCGACCAGATAATGACGGACGGATGGTTCTTGTCGCGCTCGACCATCCGCATCGTGCGATCGAGATGGGCCGCCCTCCACGACGGGTCGTTACCCAGCGTCGTGGCAAGACCATAGCCCATCCCGTGGGACTCGATGTTCGCCTCGTCAACGATGTACAGGCCGTACTCGTCCGCCAGATCGTACCAGCGAGGATCGTTGGGATAGTGCGAGGTGCGAACCGCATTGAGGTTGAAGCGCTTCATCAGCTCGATATCGCGCCGCATGGACTCCACGCTCACGACGTGGCCGGTCACGGGGTCATGCTCGTGTCGGTTCACACCCTTGATGAGGATCGGGACTCCGTTGACGAGGAGCTGCCCATCGCGAATCTCCACCGTGCGGAACCCGACCCGAGCCGTCAGCACCTCGACGGTCGCTCCTCCCGCATCCACCAGGGTGATCAGCAGCGTGTACAGGTTCGGAGTCTCCGCCGTCCACGGTGCCACCGGGGCTATCGTCTCCTGGAACCCGATTCCGACCAATCGCTCGGCGGCGACGAAGACATCCCGACCGATCGGCCCGCCCGGCATGACGGATGCCCCGCCGGCATCGAGCAGATCCACGAGCACCCCGTGGCTCGCCGTGCCTCGCTCACCGCGATTCTCCACCTCGAGACGGACGTTCAGGATACCGTCTCGGTACAACGGGTCGAGTCCGGCGACGACCTCGAAGTCCCGAACGTGCACCGTCGGCTGGGCAACGAGGAAGACATCGCGGTCGATGCCGCTGAGGCGCCAGAAATCCTGGTCCTCCAGATAGCTCCCGTCGCTCCACCGGTACACCTCGACCGCGAGCAGATTCTCCCCCTCCCTCACGAACGGGGTCACGTCGAACTCGGCGGGTAACTTGCTTCCCTGGCTGTACCCGACCTGACGGCCGTTCACCCACACGTACATGGCGGACCGCACGGCCCCGAAGTGCAGGATCACGCGGCGATCGGCCCAGTGGGACGGCACGACGAATTGCGTCCGGTAGGAGCCGACTGGATTGTAGTCGTGGTGGATGAAGGGCGGGTTTCGCTCGAAGGGATAGGGGATGTTGAGGTAGATCGGGATGCCGAAGCCGTTCAGCTCCCAGTTGCCCGGAACCGGAATCTCGTCCCACTCCCCGTCATCGAAGTCCCCGAGAAAGAAATCCCGTGGCCTGTCGACCGGCGCCCGTACCCAGTGGAACTTCCAGCGGCCATTGAGCGAGCGAAAGTACGCCGATCGAGCCGGATCCCGGGCCAGCGCAAGGCCGCGGTTTTCATACGGGAAGAGCGTGGCGTGCGGCGGCTCCTTGTTGACCGCAAACACCGCCGGGGTTTCCCAGTCCGGCACCCGCTGCGCCGCAGCCTCCCGAACGGCATCGCTCAGCCCGATCCCGAGAAGCACCATCCACACAAGGCCGCCGCGCATCATGCTGACCCCCGATCACCACTTCCGCATGCTCGATCGCCACCCTCATCCGCATCACGTGCCGCCCAGCACCCGCACACCCATCGACGTCATCCTGTCGAGGCGAGGAGCGCCACCGGCAGAGTGCCGAGCGCATCTGCGACGCGGAGCATCGGACCGTCGCTGCCGCGCTCCTCAACGATATCCCCCGTCAGTACGCTCCGCCACGTCCGGCCAGCTGCTCCCTCGGGCAGGCGCAACGACGTATCCTGCCAGACATTGTCCCCCGTCGCCGGCATGGAGCGCTGTCCCGTCAAGGTGAATGGGAGTCTCGGCACCACGGTGATGCTCCAAGCGTCCTCGAGGTGACGGGCAAAGGCGACGACGTGGGGTTCCGCTCCTCCGACGGACCGGAGCGAGACGTACGCACCGTCGGCGAGCAGGTCTTGGTGCTGCCGTCGGAAGGCGAGGGCTCGAGAGATCACATGCAGCTTGACGCGGCCGTCCTCAGCGGACGTCACGATCTCGTCGAGCAGTGCCCGTCGCTCCGCACCGCCGGCATCAAAACGCCGCTTCAGTTCGCTTAGCATCGCTGCGTGATGGGGAATATCGACCGCGACTCGGTTGTCCGGATCGACCAGCAGGAACGCCCACCGCTCGTCACCCTGATAGATGTCCGGAACACCGGGCACCGTTACGTGCACCAGGGTCCGCCCGACAGCATTCCAGAGCCCCGCACCGGCTATCCATCGCACGAATGCCGTGAGGTCCTCGACGAAGGGGCCTGTTGGATCGAGCGCTCCCCGCACGAAACGGCGCAGCGCATCCTCGTACGCCTCATCGGGCCGGGCCCAGCTGGTGTGGATCTTCGCTTCCCGGGCCGCTTTGAGCATGTATGCCTCGAGCCGTCCACCGACGTCTCCGGCCGGCGCGGGCGGAGGCCAAATCCCCACGGCAGTCTGGTAGAACAGGTACTCGATGTTGGCGTCGGGACGGCGATGCGAACCGTGGGACGACCGGTGCGGCATGTTGAGGCGCCGCCAGCGTCTGACACGCGCCAGCCATTCGTCCGGGATCTCCGACAGCACCGCCAGGCGGGCTCGGGCGTCCGCACTGCGCTTGGTGTCGTGCGTGCTCGTGGAGAGCAGCCCGTAGGGCCACGAGTGGCGACGCTTGGTGTTCGCGGCGTGAAACCGGTCAACCGCCCTGGAAAGCCCCTTCGCGGTGGGCTCACATCCGACTTCGTTCAACGCGACCAGAGGCACGTACCGGTACAGGGCCGTGTCCTCGACACCTTTCGCCGCAGCCGTTACCGACAGTTGACCCACCCGGCGCGCGAAATCCACACGGTGCTCCACCTCGGGCGTTGAGCGTATTGGCTCGGGATCGAGCAACAGGAGCCACGCCAGCAGGCGCAGCGCCGACGGCGCCACGCGGCTCTCCTGCTTCACCGCCTGCACTGCGCTTTCGAGCGCCTCTCTCCCGCCGTGGTCGTACCAGGGCGCGGTATCCAGCACGTACACCCGATAACGATCGAGCGCGGCCACGATGGCGACGAGGGCTGCGCCGACCTGCCCGACCGACAGCGGCTCGTCCACGGGACTGGCCAGCCGCAGCGCTCGCTTCGCGAGGCGCGTCACGTCAGCGGCCACGTGTTCGGTGAGGATCGTCCGTTTGGCTCGGTGCGCCGTGCTCGGAAAGTCGGTCCGCCGCGGACGCACGAGCGCTCGGTACCCCCATTCGATCCGCTCCCAGCCCTCGAAGTCGATCGAGAGCGCGTCCGTACTGGCAAGAAATTCATAGCCCGTCGTGCCCAGCACCGGCCACGCCTCCGGCAGGTCTTCGCCTGGTGCGAGGATCTTCTCGACCCAGACGGCGACCTCACGCGCTTCGCCGGCCGCCGCTGCGAGAGCGGTCTGCAGTCGCTCGAGGTACGCACTGGGATGCAAGAGTCCGTCGACGTGATCGACACGTACCCCATCGACCAGCCCCTGCTCTACCAAGTGCAGCACGAGGCGGTGCGTAGCCGCGAACACGTCATCCCTCTCCTGGCGGACGGCGACGAGATGACTGACGGTGAAGAACCGACGGTAGTTGATCTCGCGTGCAGCTCTGCGCCAGTACGCGAGCCGATACGGCTGCGTCGCAAGGAGATCAGGCATCGGCCCCGTGCCACCCTGCCCGTACCTCGCGCACGTTTCCCGCAGCGCCACTGCGATGCCGCCATCCTCCGCGGCGAGGGCCCCAAGGGCGTCGAGCGCTCCGTCGACCCCACGTGGATCCGCGCGTTGGCCGATCATGCCGGCAATGCGGTCGCGGATCGTACGGAGGCCGGATGCGCCGTCGCTTTGGACACCGCGCAGTTCCAGCCGGTGCAGGGTTGCCTCGAGGAGTGCCGGCACACTGGACGGCGCGATCGGAAACGTCTCGTCGAAGTACGCGACCCGGAACCGCCCGTGACGGAACACCAGCGACAGTTCGCCGCGCTCTAGCACCCGCGGCATCCAATCGCCGAGCACCGGCAGAAAGACGCGCTTCCCCCGCTCCCAATGAATGTCGAACCACTCCGCGTAGGCCGATTGCCTGCCCCACGCGAGTACGTCTTCCCAGTATCGATTCTCGGAGCCCGTGGCGAGATGGTTCGGGACGATGTCGAGCACGACGCCCAGCCCGCGGGAGCGGAGCTCGGTGACCAGTGCGATGAAGTCCTGCTCCGTTCCGAGCGCAGGATCGATCATGCTCGGATCGACGACATCGTATCCGTGACTGCTGCCCTGGCGGGCACGAGCGATCGGTGAGAGATAGAGGTGACTGACGCCCAGCTGCTCGAAGTAGGGTGCGAGTCCGCGCGCTTGACGAAAGTCCATCCCATCCCGGAGCTGCAGGCGGTACGTTGCGCGAAACACCGCTACCTCGACGTGCGCCCTGCGCGCGCCACCGCCAGCAGGACCGCCCGCACGATGGATGACCGCTCCAGGTGCTCCAGCGCCACTCCGAGACGACGGCTCCACGATCGGTACCGATCCATGCCGATCCCCGGGAGGTTCACCGGCACGGTTTCTCCGGTGAGATCGTCGAGTGCGATGCCGAGCAGGGGCGCGGGTGTGCGCGCCAGGAATCCGTACACCGCGGCTGCCAGCTGCTCCGTCGGCGGATCCTCGCACACCGGGAAGCCTTCCGCGGCCAGGCGTCTCCGCAATCGGGTCTTGGCAACACGCCGCTCAGTATGCGCCTGCTCGAGCTCCGCACGGTCGAGCGAGCCCGCATCCGCCCGAAGATCCAGGTCTCTGCCGTGCCAGAAGCCCGACAGGGGCGGATGGTCATGCGTGGTTGCCGTGACGATCGAGCGTGCCGAGTACGCGTTCGACGACTTGTAGGCGCCGCGGGCGTTGCACTCGAAGTAGAGCACGCTGGTGGAGAGAATACCCCGACGGCGTAACACGTTCGTGAGCCCTCCGGGAACGGTTCCGAGATCCTCTCCGACGACGAGTACCCGATTGCGTCGGCTCTCCAGGGTCAGCACGGCGAGTAGCTCCTCCGCTGGAAAGCGCACGTACGCACCGGCCCGTCCATCGCGTTCCGGAGGAATCCAGTACTGTCGGAAGAGGCCCATGACGTGGTCCAGGCGGAGTGCTCCGACGTGTTGCATCGCGCTCCTGACGACATCGATCCAGTATCGATGGCCGGACTGGCGGAGCGCGTGGGGACGGAGGGGTGGCAGCCCCCAGTCTTGGCCTGTCGCTGAGTAGTCATCAGGTGGCGCGCCCAATCGTGCACCCGTCGCGAACAGGCCGGGCCAACTCCACGTGTCGGCCCCTCCGAGTGCGCTGCCAAGCGCGAGGTCTCCGTAGAGTCCGATCGCCAGGGAGGTGCGGGCGGCCGAGCCCACGTTGCCGAGTTGACGATCCAGCTCGAACTGGAGATAGCGGTGGCTGTCAATCTCCGCATGGTGCGCGCGGCGAAACTCCTCTACGGCCGCGCTGTCACACGAGCGGTAGCGAGACGGCCAGGCGCGCCAATCGGTGCCGAAGCGATCGGCAAGCGCCATGAAAGTGGCGAACTGCTCGAGCGCGTTTGCGTGCTGTCGGCGATATGCGTCGTACGCCTTCACCCTCCGGGTGGGGGGATGGTGCTCCCTGACGTGCGCGAATCGCTCATGACACGACTGCAGGACCTCGCGCTTGTTGGCGAGCACCGCATCGTAGTCGATCCACCCATCGTCCCCGTGCGCGTGTCGCCGGGATGGCAAAACCTTCGACTGTTGCCCTGCGACCGTGTCGCACCACTCGGGAACGGCCTCGACGTCGAGGTACAGCGGGTTCCGGAACACGCGGCTCAGCGGTGAGTACGGGCTCACGCCGTGGCCGGCATTGGGGATGGCATGGAGCGGATTGAGCCCGACGAACGCGCCACCGTGCTCTGCGACCATGTCCACGAGGCCACGCAGGTCGCCCAGGTCCCCGATACCCCAGTTTCGGGCGCTGCGCACGGAGTACAGGTTGGCGACGAGCCCCCACGTGCGCTGTGACCCGAGCGTCGCCATGATGGCAAGGCAGGAGCCGGGCGCGACGATCAGCTGCTGACGTACCTCGTACCGTCGGGCGCCCACGTGGATGGTACCGCCGACCTCGTGATACCCCCATGGGAGGGGATGCGGCAGTCGGATCCGGGCCATCTCGCGAGCTCCGCTCGAGCGGCGACTCCCTGCGACGCTGGCAGTCGTCCCATCTTCGAGCGAGAGGCGTAGCTGCCATTCGATGCGTTCGGGTGCGGCGTTCGCGAGGCGAACCCGCAGGGCCACCGCCACCGACGGTGCATCGCTCCAGGTGACAGCGACCGGCTCCAACAGGCGGTTCGTCGCCGCCTCCTCGAGCTCCGCAAGCCGCTCTCGCGGACCGGCCGGTCCGTCACATGGGAGGCCCATGCTCGCAGCCAGCGCCTCCTGCGTGTCGACGGAGGTCACTCGGACGGCCCCAGCCATGTCGCGAAAGGAGGGGACAATGCCGAGCCGATCCGCCAGACGCCGGAGTTCGGCGGTGCGACTCACGGGCTCATGCGCGGTCGAGCACGAGGGCGCCGAGCGGTGGCAGGCGCAGCACGATCGAATGCGGAAAGCCGTGGAACGGTGTTGCCTCTGCGTCCACCATCTCGTGCGTTACGACCTCACTGCCCCCGTAGCGGCGGTCGTCGCTCGAGAAACGCTGCCGGTACGTCGTGAGTTCCGGTACGCCGATGCGATACCCGTCGCGCGGGACCGGCGTGAGGTTCAGGACAACGATGGCGTACTCACCGCCTGCGCGGCGCTCGAAGGCGAGGACACTGTTCTCCCGATCGTTGCAATCGATCCACGCGAAACCCTCAGGGTCGGGATCACCTCGCCAGAGGCACGGCATCTCCCGATAGATCCGGCCAAGATCCTCGAAGAACTGTAGCATGCCGCGCCGCGCCGATTCGTCAACGAGATGCCACTCGATGCTGTGATCGTGATGCCATTCCCGCTCCATGGCGAACTCGCCGCCCATGAACAACAGTTGCTTGCCCGGACGGGTGTACATGTACGTGAAGAGCAGCCGCAGATTGGCCAGGCGCTGCCAGTGATCGCCGGGCATCTTGCTGTAGAGGGATCCCTTGCCGTGTACCACCTCGTCATGCGACAACGGCATAATGAACCGCTCGCTGTGCTCGTACAGCATCGCGAAGGTGAGCTTGTCCTGGTGGTAGCGGCGGTGGATCGGATCGTGGGAGAAGTACTGCAGGGTATCGTGCATCCATCCCATGTTCCACTTGAACGTGAACCCGAGCCCACCGGCTTCCGGAGGCCGGGTGACACCGGGCCACGCCGTCGACTCCTCAGCGGCCATGATGCAGCCGGCGTGCGTGTCGCGCACCACGGCGTTCACATGTCGGAGGAAATCGATGGCCTCGAGATTCTCGCGACCGCCATACGGGTTGGGAATCCACTCACCGTCCTTGCGGCTGTAGTCCAGGTAGAGCATCGAGGCCACGGCGTCCACGCGGAGCCCGTCGACGTGGAACTCGTCCAGCCAGTACAGCGCATTCGAGAGTAGAAAACTGCTGACTTCCGGCCGTCCGAAGTTGAAGACGAGTGTCCCCCAGTCGGGATGTTCGCCGCGCCGTGGGTCCTCGTGCTCGTACAGCGCGGTCCCGTCGAACCGCCGCAGCGCGAAGTCGTCCTTCGGAAAGTGGGCGGGCACCCAGTCGAGCAGCACGCCGATCCCCGCCTGGTGGCACTGATCGATTAGGAACCGAAGATCGTCGGGCTCTCCGTAGCGTGCGGTCGGTGCGTAGTAACCCGACACCTGATACCCCCACGACCCGGTGAACGGATGTTCCGCGATCGGGAGGAGCTCGATGTGCGTGAATCCATGACGGCGCACGTGGTCGATGAGTCGCGGGGTGATCTCCCGGTACGACAGCGGTCGGTTGCCCTCTTCGGGGCGGCGGGCCCAGGAGCCCAGGTGGACTTCGTACACCGCCAATGGCGCGCGCGCAGGATCCGCCAGGGCTCGCCGCGCCACCCACGCGTCGTCGGCCCATTGGTGGGCGCTCACGTATACGCGCGACGCGGTTCCTGGCGGCTGCTCCATGCTGGTGGCCATCGGGTCCGTCTTCACCCGTAGATCACCGGTGGCGGTCTTGATCTCGAACTTGTAGAGCGCCCCAAGCTCTACATCCGGCACGAACAGCTCGAACACACCGGAGCTGCCGAGCTGCCGCATCGGCAGCAGCCGGCCATCCCAGCGGCAGAACTCCCCGATCACACTCACCCGCCTGGCACTCGGTGCCCACAGCGCGAAGCTCACGCCTTCCACACCATCCACCCGCCGGACATGTGCGCCGAGCCGGGTCCACAGCCGCCGGTGAGTGCCCTCGTTGAACAGATGGAGATCCAAATCACCGAGGGTTGGCAGGAACTGGTACGGATCGGCCCGCTCCCACGTCTCCCCCGATGGAAAGGTGAATCGTATCCGATATCGGAACGGGAGCGCGGCGTCGATCCGAATCGCGAAGAGGCCGCCGCCGAGTGCCTGCATGGCACTCACACCGTCGTAGACACATTCCGCCGCCGTGGCATCGGGGTGAAACGCACGCACAACCGTGCCGTCGCCGTCAGGTGTGGGATGGGCTCCCAGCACGCGGTGCGGCTCAGTGTGCTCCCCAGCGAGGAGCCGATCCCGCTCCGCGCGGGAGATGTCGAGGTTCAGATCGCTGCGTCTCTTGGTCATCGTGCCTCCTCGTACCGGAGGAGCATCAGCGAATGTGCGACGAGCGCTACCGCATCCGCCTTGATCGTGCGTCGGCCAGGACGGGCGGTGTGGACTTCTTGCACCCACGTGCCGGGCTCGGGCACCGTCGGCAGCACGAAGCGCGTGGAACGGCCGCCGCCGTTGAGGAGCACCAAGATCGTCTCGCCGACGACCAGCCGACCGCGGGTGTCACGCTCGTCCGTAGCCTGGCCATGCAGTAACATCCCGAGCACCCGCGCGCGCGGATCATGCCAGTCGTCGTCCGTCAACTCCCCGCCATCGGGACGCAGCCACGCGATGTCCTTGTGCCCCGATCGCGTCACCGGCGCTCCTCCGAAGAAGGTGCGTCTGCGGAGTACCGGGTTCTCCCGCCGCAGCTTCAGCACCCGACGGGTGAAGGCAAGCATTTCTCGGCGTTCGGGTGTCATGTCCCACTCGACCCAACTCAGCTCGTTGTCCTGACAGTACGCATTGTTGTTGCCGTGCTGGGTCCGCCCGACCTCGTCTCCGTGCGACAACATCGGAATGCCCTGTGAGAAGGCGAGGGTCGCGAGGAAGTTCCGCATCATGCGCTCACGAAGGCGGAGAATCCGCACTTCCTCTGTGGGACCCTCGACTCCCCAGTTACGGCTGTAGTTCGCATCCGTCCCGTCCCGATTGTGCTCGCCGTTTGCTTCGTTGTGCTTCCGTTCGTAGCTCACCAGATCCCTGAGGGTGAATCCGTCGTGGCACGTGACGAAGTTCACGCTCGCGTTGGGACTCCGGCCGCCGACCTGATACAGGTCGCTGCTGCCGGAGAGACGGTATGCCATCTCGGCTACCTGACCGCGTGCGCCCTGCCAAAACCGGCGGACGGTATCCCGATACTTGCCGTTCCATTCCGCCCAGCCGATCGGGAAGTTCCCGACCTGGTACCCCCCAGCACCGAGGTCCCAAGGCTCCGCGATGAGCTTGACCTGGGAGAGCGTGGGATCCTGGCGGATGATGTCGAAGAACCGGCCGAGCCGGTTCACTTCGTAGAGCTCGCGAGCGAGCGCTGGGGCTAGGTCGAATCGGAACCCGTCCACGTGCATCTCGCCGACCCAATATCGGAGGCTGTCCATGATGAGCTGCATCGTTCGCGGATGCAGCATGTTGAGACTGTTGCCGCACCCACTGAAGTCGACATAGCGGCGACGGTCGTGCGGATCGAGCCGGTAGTAGGCGGCGTTGTCGATGCCTCGGAAGCTCAGCGTCGGTCCTCGGTGATCCCCCTCGGCGGTGTGGTTGTAGACGACGTCGAGAATCACCTCGATCCCGGCACGGTGCAGGCGCTTCACCATGGACTTGAATTCCATCACCTGATCACCGAGGCCGGCGGTCGCGAACCGTGCCTCCGGCGCGAGGAAGCCGATGGAGTTGTAGCCCCAGTAGTTGGTGAGCCCCCGCTGTACCAGGTCGTGCTCGTTCACGTAGTGATGCGCAGGCATCAACTCGAGGGCGGTGACACCGAGGCTTCCCAGGTGATCGATGATCGGATCGGTCACGAGCCCGAGATAGGTACCCCGCAGGTGCTCCGGGACCTCCGGATGGAGCATCGTCATGCCCCGAACATGCGCTTCGTAGATCACGGTGCGATTCCACGGCACCCGGGGATGACGGTCGTCGCCCCAGTGGAATTCCTCTTCCACCACCACGCACTTCGGCATCGCC
This sequence comes from Gemmatimonadota bacterium, assembly GCA_039591485.1. Taxonomy (GTDB): domain Bacteria; phylum Gemmatimonadota; class Gemmatimonadetes; order Gemmatimonadales; family GWC2-71-9; genus JAOTVV01. Next base: position 800 of record JBDHDN010000074.1, on the reverse strand, counting down.
TTCGCGCTGTTCCGCGGATCGGGACGCGTATCGTCGGGCGAGCCAAAGGGATACCCGAAGACCGATTCCTCCCACTGCACCCGTCCGCTCACTGCCTTGGCATACGGATCGAGGAGGAGCTTGGCCGGATTGAACCGGTGCCCTTCGTGCGGTGCATACCGTCCGAACACACGGTATCCGTAGCACTGCCCCGGACGGACATCCGGGAGGTAGGCGTGCCACACGCCATCGGTGCGCTCCGAAAACGAGACCCGCTCACGCTCCTCGGTATCGGCAGGAGTGTCGAACAAGCAGAGTTCGACCGCTTCGGCGTTCTCGGAAAACAGCGCAAAGTTGGTTCCTTCGCCGTCCCACGTAGCTCCCAGCGGATACGGCGAGCCTGGCCAGACTCTCATCAATCGTCCTCCCCAAATCGCAGGATCGCAGCGGCAAGCGGAGCAAGACGTAACCGCTGCGTGCCGGACGTCACGTAGAGGCACGTTCCGCCCTGCCCTCCGTACGGGATCGCGTCGGTTGCCAGCACGAGCGTGGCGGGGGTGCTCGACACTCTTCGCTCGACGTCGACGTGTACCTCCGACTCCGAGCAGTTGAACCACGCGTGCAGACGAACTGCGCTCTCGCTCACGAATCCCACGCCGATCACATCGCGGTGTTCGTCGATCGATCCGATCACCTCCGCACCAGCGGGTTCGAGCACCATCTCACGTTTGCGTACGGCAAGCAGGTCACGGTAGAGAGCCAGGAGCTGCGCGTGCGGTGGACGCGTGCGCAGGGCCCACTGAAGCTTCGAGTTCTCGAAC
>JBDHDN010000073.1:0-11786 GCA_039591485.1 Gemmatimonadota bacterium | reverse complement strand
TCTGCTCGACTTTCCCGCCAAGCCGGCCATGCTGTCGGTCGATCTGCCGCTGAGGCTCAGGGACGGTCGGACAGCCCGGCTCGACGCACCTGACCGCCATGGCCTGCTCGGAATCCAGGGCGTCGCGGAGCAGTTGCATGCGAGCGCGCGCAGACTGCGGCTCTTCGTGGCGGACCCGGTGAAGGTGGAGGAAGAGTCGGTGCGGCGCCTCGCCGCCCGCTCAGCCGAAGACGTGGCAGGCGCCGTGGCAGCCGGTCGCCCGCTACTCTAGCCGTTCACAGGAGAGCCGGTCTCGGGCGGCACCCCACCGGCATCCGCCAGCAACTCCGCCAGCGCCCGATAGTACCGGACTTCCTCGGTGCGCCCTGCGCGTTCCATAGTCAGGGCACACGTTTCCAGCGCGTAGAGAATCGGCCCGAGGTGCTCTGCCGCGATCCGGCCTACTGCTTCGGGATTCGGTCCGGTCGGGACCGTCACGTCCCCACGGCTTCAGCAGGCTCGTCATCGGTGACTTCGACGCTGTCGACCCGGATGACGATCACCGTGATGTTGTCGAGTCCGCCGCGCCGGTTGGCTTCGGCAATGAGTCGGTCCACGAGCTCACCCGGAGAACGACCCTGGGTCATGATCATGGCCAGCTCGTTGTCTTCCAGCATTCCCGTGAGCCCGTCGGAGGCCAGCAGGAAGACGTCGCCCTCATGCAGGGTACCGCCGTAAACGTCCGGCGCGACGTCGGCGTTCGCCCCGACGCACCGCGTGATCACGTTGGAGTAGGGATGGGTGCGGGCCTGCTCGGCTGTCAGGTAGCCCGCATCCACCTGTTCCTGCACGTACGAATGGTCCTTCGTAATCTGCAGCAGGGTCTCCTCGCGGAGGACGTAGGCCCGGCTGTCGCCGACTTGGCCGATCAGATACCGGTCGCCGTTGATGACCATGGCCGTTGCCGTCGTCCCCATGCCCCGCTTGTCCTGCTCCACCAGCGTTCGCTGGAAGATCGCCCCATTGGCTTCGACGATCCCTTTGCGAATCACCTCGGCGGCCTCCGCATCCGCGCGGCCGATGAGCCCCTTGAGCGACCGGCCCACGATCTGCACCGCCATCTCACTTGCCACCTCGCCGGCGGCGTGTCCTCCCATGCCGTCGGCCACGATGAACACACCGTCGTTCGGCACCATCAGGAAGGCGTCCTCGTTGCCCGACCTGACCACGCCGACGTCGGTGCGGCCCGCGCATGTGAAACGGACGGTACGTGGCACGTTAGTCGTTCGACTCGCTCTGCGAAGGTGGGTATGGCGGCAACCCGATCGCGCCCATGATCCTGGTCGAGCTCCCCTTGTGCGGATCGATCGTGTCATCCGTTGGCTCGAACATCGTCTGCACACCACCAAAACGAAGATACGCACCGGGCGCGAGTGGCGCCTCGCCGGTGATCCGCTCACCGTCGACCATGGTGCCGTTCGTCGAATCGAGATCGACCACCACCCAGACCCCCTCCCGCCGCTGCAGCTTGGCGTGCGTCGTCGAGACCGAGTCGTCGGGCAGTACGATGTCGTTGTAATCAGCGCGTCCGACATTGACGATCGGCACGCGAATGGGGAATCGCGTGCCCTTCAGCGCGCCGCTGCGCACGATCAGATTGGCCATGGTGCCCGGCGCCGCAGGCGTCGGCATGTCCCGCCCGCGCTCTGGTTCGACAAGGGCCCGGTCAGGACCCCGCGGTTCGGGCTCGTCAGGCACCTGAGGGCCAGATGCCGAGTCATTGCCTGTCCCGGGCTCCCCCCCCTGATCCAGCGGCTGCCCCGGACGCACGGCCGAAATCCCGTGCAGCGTGTCCCGCAGCCGATGCACGGCCCCCGGCGGGGGCGCGGCGTCAAGCGCAGGCTCCCCCTCCGGCACGCCGTCCTCATTGAACTGCACTTCAGGCTCGGTCTCGAGATCGAAGGCCGCCGCCAGTGACTCATCCTGCTCAGCACTCGTCTGGGGCGCTGCGGATGGCGGCGCAGCGACGTCGGCGTAGAAGCGGAACTCGTAGTCACCGCACCGGATGACGTCCCCACGGGCGAGGAGGTGATGCCCGTGCACCCGCTGACCGTTCACCAATGTCCCATTGGTGCTGCTGTCAACCAGCACATAGCCCCTAGCCGAGGAGAGGATCTCCGCGTGACGCCGCGACACGCTCCGGCTTGGGAGTACCACGTCGCACCCGGCGTCGCGGCCTATGACGGCCGTGTCGACCACCTCGTACTCCCGGCCGTCCGTGAGCGAGACCAGCCGCCCACCAGTCGCCGCCGTCAGCGGTCGCTCGCCGTGAGGCTGCCTGACCGCCAGCGCGGCCGGATCAACCGCCTGCACATACTGCGTACTGCCGCTGCGGCGCTCATCGACGACCAGCAACTCGACGGACCCCACCTCCACCTTGTCTCCATGGAGCAGAGGCGTCGGCTGCGGGCCGAGCCGAACGCCGTTCACCAGCACCATCGCCCCCTCGCTACCGATGCGGATGGCCGACTGGCCTTCGGGCAGGCCCTGGACCACGGCGTGCCTCGGCAGGACGTCGGCGCCCTCAATCACGATGTGGGCCGTCGGGGCGCTTCCGATCACCATCTCCCCGACGGGTACGGAATAGCGCCTGCCGCCGACTTCCAAGTACGACATCGACTCGTCCTCGGAGCGCGGGGGAAACTAGGAAAACCTAGTCCCCGTTAGAAGGCGGTGCAACTGAGCCCCCGTTCGCCTGGTCATCCGGCCCATCGGCGTCTTCACTGGCTGCCTGCTCCTCCCAGAGCTTCAGCCAGCGCCAGAACACGTACGAGCCCACTCCGAGGGTCAGATAGCCTACAAACAAGCGCCAGAGAAGCACATAGGACGGCGTGAGCTCCCTCGGCACGTAGATGGACATCACCGCCGCCGACAGCACCTCCGCCAGGCCCGAGCCCCCCGGCGTGGGGGCAAAATACAGCAGAAAGATGATCAGCGTCTGCAGCAGCAGCACGTCCACGAACGGAGCGTGGATGTCCAGCGCCTGCAACACGATATAGCCGGCGAGCAACTTGTTGGCGAGGGTGGGGGCAGTCAGGAGCACACTGCCCGCCAGCGCGAACCAGCCCTTTCCCTTGAAGAACGCCACCATGGCATGGTGCGCCCGGTCGATCCCATCGTTCATCCCTGCGACACGCCGCGCGAGCTTCTCGCTTCCCCGTCGCTCGAGCCACGCCACGATTGCGCGTGCGATCCGCCGGGCCATACCCGGAAAGATCATCAGGAACAGCAACACCGCACCCACGGTGATGAAGCCGCCGAGACTCAGCCGAAAGAGGTCGTTCAGGGTCGCGACCCCGAGGATTCCGTGTTCCTCCAGGGACTGGCCGGCACCGAGGAAGACGGCAAGTGGCCCCGCCACCGAGAAGAATAGGATGGTGGCCACGAAGCTCATGAACGTGGAGACCATACCTTCCGGAATCGGGGTGCCGTACCGTCGGAGGGTGTAGATCCCGAGGGGCCCGCCGCCCGCCTGTGATGGCGTGATCAGGGTCGCCCAGGCGTTGAGTCCCGCCGAGAGAATGGCCCCCTTGAGCTGCGTCTTCGGATAGACGTGCTTTGCGAGCACGTACAGACGGAGCCCGCCACCGAACCAGTCGAGCGATGCGACGGCCACACCGATCAGCACCCAGTGCCATCGCAGGTTGAGCATCGCGTTGACGAACTGCTCGAGGTTGTTGCCGTACAGGAGCAGCCCGGCAAAGACGACCACCGAGATGCCGGCGAAGATCTCGACACCGCGACGGAGCAGTTGTGGAGCGAGGATGCTGGTCATGAATGCGAGCCAAGCTACGTCCGGAACGCTAGCGGCGTCAACGACCAACCTGCCGGAACGGGGATATCCGGGCTAACCTTCGTCCCATGCCGGCCGACCGCATCGTCGTCGAGGGCGCCCGCCAGCACAACCTCAAGGGCATCTCGGTCGAGATCCCCCACCATGCCATCACGGTCGTCACGGGGCCGTCGGGATCCGGGAAGAGCACCCTGGCATTCGACACCCTGTACGCCGAGGGGCAGCGCCGCTACATCGAGTCGCTCTCGACGTACGCGAAGCAGTTCCTCGACCGGATGCCGAAGCCAGCTGTGGACCGTATCGACGGCGTGGCGCCGGCGGTCGCCATCGAGCAGAAGAACCCGACCACGTCCTCGCGCTCGACCGTCGGGACGGCGACGGAGACCTACGACTACCTCCGCCTGCTGTGGTCGAGGATCGGCCGGCCGGCGTGCCACCGATGCGGCGAGGCCGTCACCGTCGACTCGCCCTCGACCGCCGCCGCCCGCATACTGGAGCGGGCGGCGGGCCAGACCGTGCAGGTGTGCTTTCCGCTACCGACGTCCGGAACACCGGACCACGACCGCATTCTCGAGAACCTGCGGGCGATGGGATTCGTCCGGGTGATGTGCGAAGGCGCGGTCCATCGCTTGGACAGTCTCCCGGCCACTCTTCAGCTCGACCGCGATCAGTTCGTGGTCGTCGTCGATCGGATGACGGTGCGGGCATCCACGCGTACTCGGCTCGCGGATTCCATCACGACGGCCTTCGCGGAAGGCGACGGGATTGCCGAAGTGCATGCCACCGAGGTCGTCCGACTCTCGCAGCACCCCCGCTGCGTGTCGTGCGGCACACCAAGCCTCACGCTGACCCCTGCGCTGTTCTCGTTCAACAACCCGCGCGGCGCATGTCCCGGGTGCAACGGCTTCGGTGCCGTGCTGGAGTACGACGAGTCGCTGATCGTCCCCGACCCCGGCCGCTCGCTGGCGGAGGGTGCGCTCGATCCGTGGACCAAGCCGAGGTACACGTCCCGCCGCCGCCTGCTGGAGCAGGCAGCGGCCGAGCGCGACATACCCTGGGATGCACCGTGGACGTCGCTGGCCAAGACCCAGCAGCGGTTCCTGCTGCACAACACAGCAGGTCGATTCAAGGGAGTGTTCCCCTTCCTACGGGCTCTCGAGCGCAAGCGGTACAAGCAGTACATCCGCGTCTTCCTCCGGCAGTACCAGCTCGCGCGGACCTGCCCGTCGTGCCAGGGTGCCCGACTGCGTCCCGAAGCGCGCGCCGTTACCGTGGATGGCCGCTCGATTGGCGAGATCGGCGCTCTCACCGCGGAGGAGTTGACCGGCTGGCTCCACGGACTTGAGCTCGGCCCGTTCGAGCGTGGGGTGGCTCAGACCATTCTCAAAGAGCTCGGCGACCGTGTGGCCTATCTGTGCGACGTCGGCCTCGGCTATCTGACACTCGACCGCCAGACGCGCACCCTCTCCGGCGGCGAGGCCCAGCGTATTGCCCTGGCGAACGCGCTCGGCTCGAGGCTGGTAGATACCCTCTACGTGCTCGACGAGCCCTCGATCGGCCTCCATCCCCGGGACGTCGGCCGTCTGCTGGCATTGCTCGGCCGGCTCAAGCAGGCCGGGAACACCGTCGTCATCGTGGAGCACGATCCCGAGACGATTCGGGCCGCGGACTGCCTGATCGAGTTGGGACCCGGCAGTGGCGAGCATGGCGGCGAGGTGCTGTTCAACGGCCCGCCGCACGCCGATGGCTGGCGGCAGACCCTCACGGGCCAATACCTCTCGGGCGAGCGGTCGATCCCGGTACCGTCCGCACGCCGCCGCGCCGGGCCCCAGTGGCTGACCGTCCGGGGGGCACGGTGCCACAACCTGTGCGGAGTCGACGCGGCCGTGCCGCTCGGCACGCTCACGGTCGTTACCGGGGTCTCGGGCTCCGGCAAGTCCTCCCTCGTGCATGACGTGCTCTATCGCCAGCTCGCCGCCCGGCTCAGAGGATCGCATGGTGCGAAGGAGCATCTCGGAGAGCCCGTGGGGCAGGTAGACGAGCTGACGGGTTGGGAGGGGCTCTCCGACGTCGTGCTCATCGACCAGTCGCCGATCGGCCGGACTCCCCGCTCCAACCCGATCACCTACGTCCGCGCCTTCGACGAGATCCGCGAGCTATTCGCGGCCCAGCCGCTCGCACGTGTCCGTGGATACAGTCCCACCACGTTCAGCTTCAACGCTGTCGGCGGGGGCCGCTGTCTCCGCTGCGAGGGAGCAGGCTACCAACAGGTCGAAATGGTGTTTCTCGCGGACGTGTTCCTCCCCTGCGAGGCGTGCGAAGGGACCCGCTTCGAGCCGGAGGTGCTCGACGTCAGGATCAAGGGCCTCTCGATCCACGATGTGCTCAATCTCACGGTCGAGCAGGCGATGAGCCGGTTCCGCCATCAGGAACGACTGGGCAAGGCCCTGTGGCACTTACAGCAGGTCGGTCTCGGCTACCTGCGGCTCGGCCAACCGGCCACCACCCTCTCGGGCGGGGAAGCCCAGCGGCTCAAGATCGCACGGCAGCTCTCGACGGCGGCGAGGAAGAAGGAGCGGCGGCTGTACATCCTGGACGAGCCGACGACCGGGCTGCACCTGGATGACGTACGCACCCTGATTCGGGTGCTCGACCGCCTGGTCGACGCTGGCCACACCGTCCTGGTTATCGAGCATCATCTCGACCTGATCAAGCACGCCGATTGGATCATCGATTTGGGGCCGGAGGGAGGTGCCGCCGGTGGACGCATCGTCGCGGCGGGGACACCCGAGGACATCACCGCAGCCGACTCTTACACCGCGCGTTTCCTTCGTCCGGCACTCGAGGCCTCTGGTGCTCCTCACCCAAGTCGCCAGCGGGCCTGAGGATCCGCACTTGCGCTCTGGCTCCCACTCGCTTGCATGGGCGGCCCGACGCCGTTAGACTCTCCGGCGTTCGCCCGGGCCTCGGTCGGCACCGCGCGGCATTCCGGGGTAGCTCAATGGCAGAGCATTCGGCTGTTAACCGAAGGGTTGTGGGTTCGAGTCCCACCCCCGGAGCTCGACGAGCCGGGTACGCGGCTCGTCGTATCTCCAGAGCTGTGCCTCGGTCAAGGCCGGCGCTCACGCGCCCGCTCATGATCGAGTCCCACACGTCCCGGCGCTCCCCCGCCGCCACCGCCAACACCGCTCGTCGCTTCTCCGGGGCGCGGCCGTGACCGCCGATCCGCACCTCCCGCTGCGCGACGACGTCCGCTCCCTCGGCGCGCTGCTGGGCGACACCCTGCGCCGCCAGGAAGGGGAGCCGCTCTTCGACACGGTCGAGCGCGTCCGCGCGCTCGCCAAGCGCGCACGCCAGGGAGCGACCGGCTGCTTCGAGGAGCTGGAACGACTGCTCCGAGATCTCCCGGTGGAGGACGCCCTGCCAGTGGCGCGGGCCTTCGCGCATTTCCTCACGCTCGCGAACATCGCCGAGCAGCATCACCGGATCCGCCGGGGGCGGGAGTATCGCCGCGATATCGAGGCACCGCCGCAGCGCGGCTCATTCGAGGAGACGTTCGCCCGCCTGCTGCAGAGCGGCACCACACCGGCCACCCTCTACGAGCAGGTGTGCGCGCTCCGCATCGAGCTGGTGCTCACCGCGCATCCCACCGAGATCGTCCGCCGCACGCTGCTGCAAGGCCACCGGCGCATTGCCGATCTCCTGGGGCAGCGCGACCGCACCGACCTGACCCCAGCCGAGCGCCACGATATCGAGCGGGCGTTGCACAGGGAGATCACGATCGCGTGGGAGACTGACGAGGTCCGGCACGAGCGGCCCACGCCGCTCGATGAGGTGCGGTGGGGACTCGTGGCCTTCGAGCAGACGTTGTGGGATGCCGTCCCGGCGTGCCTGCGTGCCCTCGACCGCGCTCTGGAGCGCGCAACGGACAGCGTCCTCCCCCGTGAGACGGCCCCGATCCGGTTCGGCTCCTGGATGGGCGGCGACCGCGACGGCAATCCCACCGTGACGCCCGAGGTCACGGTACGGGCCTGCCTCCTGGCCCGGTGGATGGCGGCCGACCTCTACCTTCGAGAGGTGGAGGCGCTCCGGACCGAGCTGTCGCTCTCCCGCGCGAGCCCGGAGCTGACCGCACGGGTCGGGGCCGCGCGCGAGCCGTACCGCGCCCTCCTTGGCGAAATCCGCGATCGGCTACGGGCGACCCGCTCGGGGCTCGAGCGCCTGCTCGACGGTCACGAGCCGACCGCCGAGATCGCAGATCGCATGTACTGGACGGTCGGTGAGTTCGCCGACCCGTTCGAGGTGTGCCGGCGATCCCTCGAGGACACGGCCGCCGGCGTGCTGGCCCGCGGGCGCCTCCTCGATATCCAGCGCCGCATCGCCTGCTTCGGCCTCACCATGGCGCGGCTCGACCTGCGGCAGGAAGCGGCGCGGCATACGGACGCGCTGGACGCCGTGACCCGTCACCTTGGCTTGGGCGCGTATGCCGAGTGGGACGAGCCGGAGCGCCAGCGGTTCCTGTACGAGCAACTCGCGTCTGAGGGAACGGCCCTGGCGAGCGCGTTCGACGGCACGGATCGCTTCGAGCCCGCCGTCCGCGACGTGCTCGAGACGTTCCAGACCGCGGCGACGATCCCGCCCGACTCACTCGGCGCCTACGTGATCTCGATGGCCGCGCGCCCGTCGGACGTGCTCGCCGTCGAGGCGCTCCAGGCCGCCGCGCACATCCGCCCGCGGCTGAGGGTCGTGCCCCTGTTCGAAACCGCAGCGGATCTCCGGAACGCCGGCGCCACGCTGCGCGGGCTGCTGGCCAACTCCCCCTACCGCGACCGCATCGCCGGGCACCAGGAGGTGATGCTCGGCTATTCCGATTCCGCCAAGGACGCGGGCCGCCTCGCCGCCGCCTGGGAGCTGTACCAGGCGCAGGAGCAGATCGTGGCGGCCGGTCGCGAGCGGGACACCCGGATCACGCTGTTTCACGGGCGCGGCGGCACGGTCGGCCGCGGCGGGGGCCCGACCTACCTCGCCATCCGATCGCAGCCCCCGGGCTCGATCGCGGGTTCGCTGCGCGTGACCGAGCAGGGAGAGATGATCTCCGCCAAGTTCGGCCTCCCGGGCATCGCGCTGCGGACGCTAGAGGTGTACACGACCGCAACCCTCGAGGCCACGCTGCACCCGCCCACCGAGCCCGATCCCACCTGGCGCGAGCGGATGCAGCGGCTCGCCGACGTCTCGCGGGCGGCCTACCGGGGGGTCGTGTACGACGCACCGGCGTTCCTCGACTACTTCCGCGCCGCTACCCCCGAGGTCGAGTTGGGACAACTGCGGATCGGCAGCCGACCCGCCCGGCGGCGCGAGGGCGGCGGGGTCGAGTCACTGCGGGCGATTCCGTGGGTGTTCGCGTGGATGCAGACCCGGCTGCTGCTCCCGTCCTGGTTGGGCGTCGGCGAGGCGCTTCACGGCGCGATCGACGCGGGGGAGCTGGACGCGCTCGGTGAGATGTACGAGCAGTGGCCCTTCTTCCGCTCCACCGTGGATCTGATCGAGATGGTCGTGGCGAAGACGTCCCCGGCCATCACGGCTCAGTACGACGATCGGTTGGTGCCGCTGCCGCTCCGGTCGATCGGGTCGGATCTGCGTGAGCGGCTCGCCCGCGCCAGAGAAGCGGTCCTCAAGGTCACCGGTCACGCGCGTCTGCTCGACGGCAACCCGGTGCTGCAGCGCTCGATCGACGTGCGCAACCCCTACATCGATCCGATCAACTTGATCCAGACGGAGATCCTGTCCCGGTTGCGCCGCGCCCCGGACGACGGGCGGCTCCTCGAAGCGATGCTGGTCACGGTGAACGGGATCGCGGCGGGAATGCGGAACACCGGATGAGGCGGAGAGGGGCGTGCGCGATCGACTGCCAGAGACGGTCCGGGTGGTGGGCGTCACGCTGCACTTGGATCTCGACCCCCAGCGCAAGCAGCTGGCCGCGCCACCGATACCACGGCAACCGTGGTGCGGCGCGGCGCGATGGTCGCCGCGAGCCGGTTCGGGTTGGGGGCACTGGGGGTGACATCCGGCGCCGATCTCCCGACCGGCCTGCTCCTCGGCGGCATGACTATCGGTGCCGTCGGCTCCCTCCTCGCCGGGGGCGTCGTCTGGCGGGAACGCCGGCGCAACAGGCTCACGGCTCATCGCTGGCTCCGCTTCTGCGGAGCCGGCGGGGCGGGTGGGGCTGGTCTCTATTCGGCGTCGTGGGGTTCCTGGCGCTATTCGGGATCGTGCTTGAGGCGACGGCAAGACAGCGCCCCAATAGCCACCCCGTGCCGTGGCGCCAGTCCGGCTACGTTGTCTTCAGCGCCGCCAACTCCGCCAGTTACGTTCACCGCTCTGCTGCCGTCGGCGTTCACGTAGTGCACGTTGCCAGTCTTGCTCGAGGAGAAGAGGATCGTGGTCCTGTCGGGCGACCAACCACTCCAGTGTTCGTCATCGTTCGGTGAGCAGGTCGGGTTCACTGGATTTGTGCCGTCCACGTTCATCAAAGACAGCTCTCAATTCCCATCTCGGCTGGAGCCAAATACGATGCGCATCCCATCCGGAGAACACCCCTGGCCGTACATCCAGTCTCCCTCGGGATGGTTGGTCAGGTTCCCCTGTCCGGTCCCGTCAGGGTTCATCAAGTAGACTTTAGAGACCTCGAGATCACCATCCCGATCACCGGCGACGACGAGCTGCGAATTGTCAGGCGACCACGCCGGAAACATGGCCCGCTCGACGTGCGTGGTGAGACGGGTGAACCCTGTCCCGGCGAGTTGCCCGAAAGTCGGAACATCCCAACCGCTGGGACCCGTCGAATCGTCAAGGTCAATGTGCGTTTGGTCTTGTCTGTCACTACCCCCTGTAACCACGGTCGTACGCGTTCACGAAGAGCAGCGCCACCTAGTTGCTCTGCCATCGCCGAAAATCCCGAGCGAGGGTGAGTGTGCTCTGTCGCGCACTCGTCAGCGCCGCTGTGCGTCTTTCGGCGAAGCGCGACTCTTCGATGGCACCCGAGACGCTCGGCGCTATTGAGAGCGATGCTTGCTCGGATCCGGCACTTTCTCACGGATGTGATCACAATGTTGGGCAGAACGGTCTTCATGATCATTGATTTCACGATAGCCCGATTCGTCAGCGCCATCGGAGCGAACGACATCCGCAGATGACTCGGATGCTGAGCGACGCTTGGCCTCACATCGTCACGGCACTCGTCTTCACCCTCGCCGTGATAGCCTCAGTACATGCTATTCTCTCTCGGCGTGATGTTCGAAGCACGCTCGGGTGGGTCGGCGTCATTTGGCTGGTTCCAGTATTCGGGCCGGTGCTGTACTCCGTCTTTGGGATCAATCGGATCAAGCGGCGGGCCACCCAACTGCGGGCGGGAGCCTTGCGGTATACGAGCGATTGGCTGCCATCGAGTGAGGATAGAGCCGCGACGGAGCAAGTTTCAGAGGCGGCGCACCATCTGGTCGCTCTGGAGAGACTGGTGAGGCAGGTGACGGAGCGGTCGCTCACGCGCGGAAACAGCGTGCGGCCATTGGTGAATGGCGAGGAAGCCTTTCCCGCCATGATAGGCGCGATCGACGCGGCGGAAAGAACTGTCGCACTCAGCACATATGTCTTCAACCACGATCCCGCCGGTGAAATGTTCGTCGCTGCGCTCGCCCGTGCGGTTCGGCGCGGGGTCGAGGTTCGGGTGCTGATCGACGCTGTCGGGGCGCGCTACTCGCGACCGCCCATTGCCGGCACGCTCCGACAACGGGGGATTCAGGTCGCGCGATTCTTACGCACCGTGCTGCCGTGGCGGATGCAGTACATGAACATGCGCAATCACCGCAAATTGCTGGTCACCGATGGGCGGGTCGGCTTCACCGGCGGCATGAACATCAGCATGGGCAACTTCGTTCGCAGGTCCACGCGGGCACCC
>JBDHDN010000072.1:0-18130 GCA_039591485.1 Gemmatimonadota bacterium | reverse complement strand
CGCCGCCGCTCCCGCGGTGTCCGCCGGCTAGCCTTCGTTCCCCTCGTAGCGCTTCTTGAGCGCCGCCACGACGTTGGGATCCGCGAGCGTGGTGACGTCCCCCAGCGCGTGGCCGGTTGCGATGTCGCGCAGCAGTCTCCGCATGATCTTACCGCTGCGCGTCTTGGGCAGGTCCGCCGTGAAGATGATGTCCTCCGGCCGGGCGATCGCGCCGATTTCCTTGCTCACATGCTCCTTGAGGTCGTCGATCAGGGCCGAGCTGGCCTCGTGGCCGGCACGGAGGATGACGAAGGCGACGACCACGCTGCCCTTGACCTCATGCGGCTTGCCCACGGCCGCGGCTTCGGCCACGGCGGGGTGTGATACGAGCGCGCTCTCGATCTCCATGGTGCCGATGCGGTGCCCCGCCACGTTCAGCACGTCGTCCACGCGGCCGAGAATCCAGAAGTAGCCGTCCTCATCCCGCTTGGCGCCGTCGCCGGTGAAGTACTTTCCGGGGAACCGGCTCCAGTACTGGTCGCGGTACCGCTTGTCGTCGCCGTAGATCGTGCGCAGCATGCCGGGCCATGGGCTCTTCACGCACAGGAACCCGCCGCCGGCCTTCACGGGTTTGCCTGCCGCGTCCACCAGCTCTGCTTCGATCCCGGGGAACGGGATCGTGGCGGAGCCCGGCTTCGTGGTCGTGACCCCAGGGAGCGGCGTGATCATGATGCCGCCGGTTTCCGTTTGCCACCACGTGTCCACGATCGGGCAGCGACGGCGCCCGATGTGTTGGTGGTACCACATCCACGCCTCGGGATTGATCGGCTCACCGACCGTGCCCAGCAGCCTGAGGGTCGAGAGGTCCCGGCGTTTCGGAAACTCCGTACCCCACTTCATGAAGGCGCGTATCGCCGTCGGCGCCGTGTAGAACACCGTCACACCGTAGCGTTCGACGATCTCCCAGGTTCGGTCACGGTCGGGCCAATCCGGGGCCCCTTCATACATCACGATCGTGGCGCCCAGTGCGAGCGGACCGTAGACCACGTAGGTGTGGCCGGTGACCCACCCGATGTCCGCCATGCACCAGTACACGTCCTCCGGCTTCAGGTCGAACACCCAGCGCGTGGTGGCGGCGGCCTGGGTCAGGTACCCACCGGTGGTGTGCACGATGCCCTTCGGCTTTCCCGTGGTGCCCGACGTATAAAGAATGAAGAGCATGTGCTCGGCATCGAGCGAGGCCGGCTTGCACTCGGTCTTCGCATCGCTCATCAGGCGGTGGTACCAGTGGTCGCGGCCCTCCTCCATTTGGATCTGGCTGCTCGCCGCTTCCTCGCGCCGGACGACGATGACGTGCTCGATCGACGGGGTCTCCTCGAGCGCCTCGTCGGCGTTGCGCTTGAGCAGTACCTGCTGGCCGCGCCGGAAGCCGATGTCGGCGGTGATCAGCACCTTGGCCTTGGCATCGTTGATCCGGTCGCGGAGCGCGTGCGCGGCGAACCCGCCGAAGACCACGGAGTGCGGGGCCCCGATGCGGGCGCAGGCCAGCATCGCCACAGCAGCCTCGGGGATCATGGGGAGGTAGATCGCGACGCGGTCTCCGCGCTTGACGCCGAGGCTCTTGAGCACGTTGGCAAAGCGGTTGACGTCGCGGTACAACTCCCAGTACGTGATTGCCCGGCGGTCGCCCGGCTCACCTTCCCAGAGGATCGCGACCTTGTTGCGGGTGGCCGAGCGGACGTGGCGATCGAGGCAGTTGACGGACGCATTGAGTTTGCCGCCCACGAACCACTTTGCGTGCGGTGGCTTCCAGTCCAGCGTCTTCTTCCACTTCGCGAACCACTCCAGCTGTCGCGCCTGCTCGCTCCAAAACCGCAGCCGGCGCGCGCCATCGTCGTACACGCCGTCGTCGCCGACATGTGCGCCTTCCGTGAACGCGCGTGGCGGGGCAAAGGTCCGTCCTTCCCGAAGCAGGGTCTGGAGATCGTCGCTCATCGGTGCCGTCCTGAGGCTGGGTGGTGAAGGGATCGCCGAAGCCCTCTGGGGTCCTAATAGGAAATGCATACGCCCACATCCCACAAGGCCGCGGGCCCGTGGTATATTGCGGGCCGCTTCTCCGGGCGCGTCGGCCAGCGCGCCGCCACCCGGGTTTCCTCCAGGGAGCATGATGGCAGCAGAGGGACCAGCGGTTCAGGTCGACAACGTATCGCGCCGCTTCGGACACCGATGGGTCGTGCGCGGCGTGTCGATGGACGTGGTCCCCGGCGAGGCCCTCATGCTGGTCGGCGGGAACGGTGCCGGCAAGACGACCCTCCTACGGCTGATGGCCGGGCTCCTCAAGCCCAACCGTGGCACGATCCGCTACAGCGGCGCCGTGGGGATGGTGGCCCATCACACCATGATGTACGACGCCCTCACGGCCCGGGAGAACCTGACGTTCTTCGGCCGGCTGCACGGCCTGCCGCAGGACGGTCGTGTCGACCGACTGATCGACTTGCTGGGGCTGACCCGCGCGCGGGACCAGCGCATTGCGACGTACAGCCGTGGGATGCTCCAACGGCTCGCCATCGCGCGCGCGCTGCTGCACGAGCCTGATGTCCTGCTGCTCGACGAGCCGCTCACCGGACTCGACGACGCGGCGTCGCACACCGTGCTCGACGTGATCGACGAACTGAAGCATCGTGGCGCCGCCCTCGTGATCGCCAGCCACCAGCTCGTGGAGCTGATCGGGGCGGTGGCGCGGGTCGGCTACATGGTTGCCGGTCGCCTCGCTGCGCTCGAGCCGATCGCGGGGCTCGACGCCGGGGGCGTCGTGTCGCGCTATCGGGAACTGGTGGCCGGCGATGGGTGAGCTGCTCCGGGTCACCGCAGCCATCGCGCGCAAGGACCTGAAGGTCGAGTGGCGCACCAAGACCGCGTTCGTCTCCTCGCTGGTGTTCGCGGTCCTGGTGCTGGCGGTGCTGTACTTCGCTCGCGACAAGACCTCGGTCGGCGACTACGATCTCGCGCCTGGGGCGCTGTGGGTCACGTTCACCTTTGCCGGCATGCTCGGACTCAACCGGGCGTTTCTGCTCGAGCGGGAGAACCGCGCGCTCGACGGACTTCGGCTCACGCCGACGACACCGACCGCGCTGTTTCTGGGCAAGGTGGTGGGGAACCTGGTGTTCCTCGGGGTGGTGGAGCTGGTCTCGCTGCCGTTGTTCATCCTCTTCTACGACGTGCCCATCTGGCGGCAGTTGCCGGTCTTGCTCGGCGTCGTGGCGCTAGCGACGGTGGGATACGTCGCGGTCGGCACGCTCCTCAGCGCGATGGTCGTGCGTACGCGCTTCTCGGAGGTGATGCTGCCGGTCCTCTTGTTGCCGTTCCTGGTGCCACCGATCGTGAGCGCCGTGCAGCTCACGTGGCGCATCCTGGCGCTTCGGCCCTTGAGCGAGATGACGGGCTGGCTTAGCTTGCTGGCCGCCTTCGACCTCATCTTCTTCACACTGTCACTTCTTCTCTTCGAGGCGATTCTGGTCGAATGACACGCCGAGACCGTGCCGCGCGCGCCGCCCGTCGGGGCGCGGTAGTGACGGGCATCGCGCTCGTCGGCCTTGCCGCGGTGTACGTGCGCGCCCTGATGTTCACGCCGATCGAGCGGACCCAGGGGCCGGCCCAGAAGATCTTCTACGTGCATGCCCCGGTGGCGTGGGCTGCGCTGCTCGCGTTCACGGTATGCGGGCTGCTGAGCCTGCTGTACCTCATCATGCGCGAGCGAAAGTTCGATCTCATGGCTGCAGCGTCGGCCGAGGTCGGGACGGCGCTCGCCGTCGTGATGCTGACCACCGGACCACTGTGGGGGAAGCCGATCTGGGGTACCTGGTGGACCTGGGACGCCAGGCTCACCTCGACGCTGTTCACCTTCCTGCTGTTCGTTGGTTACCTCGTGCTGCGCGGTGCCCTGAGCGATTTCGACGTGCGCGCACGATTTTCTGCCGTGCTCGGCGTGATGGCGCTGGTGCTGGTGCCATTCATCCATGTGACCGTGTATTGGTTCCGCACACTGCACCCCGATCCGGTGGTGCTGAAGCCCGAGGGTCCGTCCCTGCCGAGCGTCATGCTGGTGACGCTCCTGACCTCGATCGGGGTGTGTACCGTGCTCTACATCGGACTCGTCATGCAGCGCTACTCGCTCGCCGTGCTACAGGACATTCGTGAGGAAGAGGAGGCCGGCGGTGGAATACCCTGACAACGGTGCCTACATGGTCGCGGCGTACGTCGTCGCCGCGGCGATCATCCTGACGTACGCGATCTCGCTGTATTTCCGGGTGAAGCGGGAGACCAAGGAGTAGCGCCCCCCGGCTCTCACCCCCCCAGCGTTGTGGCGATGCCGAGCGCCACCCCCGCCCCGACCGTGGTGGCGAGCAGGTTCACCACGTCATTGTCGATCCAGCCGATTCCCCCTGATCGAGTGGCCTGACCGGCACAGGGATGGTCAGGCCGCTCCAGGTCTCGGCCGCAGGCAGAGCAGTGGTACCGGCCTTGGACGGTCGCCCCCAGTACCGAATCGGCGAGTGCGCCGGCCACGCCCCCGGCCCCACTCGCGACGGCGATGGATGCCGGGACACCGAGCATCGCCGCGACAGCCGCCATGAGAGCCGCGCCGACCACGCCGGCAGCCGAGCCAATCCAGGTGACGCCCCCCGACGTTCCCGGATGAACACGACGCCCAGATGTGATCAGGCGGGGACTGCGGGGTGACAGTCGTCCGATTTCCGTGCCCCAGGTGTCGGCCTGGGCGGCCGCGAGGCTGCCCGCCAGGAGAGGCCAGCCAACCTCCGGGCTCACTGCAGTCAGCGCGGCACCGACTGCGGCCCATCCCCCGTTGGCGGCTACCTGCCGCCACACGCGGCCGCCTGATGGTCGGGAGGATGGAACGGCTGCCTGGGGCTTCCGGCGGGCATACGTGAGTACGCTGCCCGACACGAAGAACAAGGCGAGGAGGCTCCCCCCCGGAAGACCGGCACCCCAGAGCACGACGGCGCCGACGGTGGCAGCGGCGACGGCGCCGCCGGTTGTGAGCCAACCCGCCACCGCGCCGGCGCCGGCGAGGCCCGCGGCAAGCACCAGCGCCGCGCCGGGGCTCACGGGCTCGCGGTTGCGTCGTCTTCGAAGAGCAGGCTCTCGAGTACCCGCTTGCGGAGGCTGGGGGGGGCATGGCGGGCGCGGGAGCGCACCTCGAGGAAGCGCACCCACGCGGTCTCGAACGTCGAGACCTTCAGGCACGGCTCGCAGTGCTCGAGGTGTCGCCTGACCTCTTCGGCGCGCGCCGGGGTGAGCTCGCCGTCGATATAGTCGTAGAGGCGGTCGAGCGCCTCCTGGCAGTCGATGTCCCGCCGCTCGTCCGTCATCCGTCACGCCTCGTGATGTATCCCATCTCCACCGCGTAGTCGTACAGCCGCCGCTGCAGCGCCTGTCGCGCCCGGAACAGCCGCGACTTGACCGTTCCAACCGGCACGCCCGTCACCTCGGCGATCTCCGCGTAGGTCAGCCCCTCCATGTCGGACAGGACCAGCGTCTCGCGGAACTCGTCGGGGAGCTCGTCGATGGCCTGCAGGACTTCGTCGTCGACGAATCGGTCGAAGAGCGAACCCTCCGGATCGACGTCCTGCAATTCCCGAAACACCGTGTAAGGCTCGATCTCATGTACGTCCACCTGGGTGCCACGACGGCCCGCCTTGCGGTACTGATTGATGAACGTGTGGCGCACAATGGTAAGCAACCAGGCGCGCACGTTGGTTCCCGGGCGGTACTGGCGCCACGAGCGGAACGCCTTGAGCATCGCCTCCTGGGCGATGTCCTCAGCCAGCGATTCGTCGCCCGCCAGGCGCAGCGCCACGCGATAGACGGTGTCGAGGTGAGGAAGGGCCTCCGCCTCGAACGCCGCACGGTTGTGTTCGGGACCTGGCACCGCGCAAACCTCCGTGCTGGGCAGCGAAACACACCAGGTGGTAGGATCGCCGGACGGTCTGGGTCCCGCAACGGTCGGCCCGTGGCGCCCGGAGGGGCCCGCGGCTAAGTTGCCCGCCGACCCTCTCACTTCTTTTGGGCCATCGTTGACGCAGGCGACACTCGCGACCGTACACGCGCTCGTTCCCCTGTCCGTGCTGGAGGCCATGCGCCTCCAAGACGTGCCGCAGCCGGACGGGCTGGAGGAGTACCACGTCGAGTTGACCACGAAGCGGCTCGGCATGAGTCACACGGTCGAACGCCAGATCGCGCGATACGAGGAGCTTGCGGCTCGGGATGGCCGGGTGCCGCGAGGCGAGGTGTTGGCGCTGTTCCGCTTGGGCGAGCGACGGCCGGACGCGGATCTGCTGTTCGCCGACGCCGGCAGACGTGCCGGGCGGCGCGCCGCGGATCGGGTCGGCGGGGTGAAGCTCGCACTGTATCGGGCCCTTCCGGGGGGTGCGGGTCGATGGTACGGATGGCGTATGGCCGCGGAGACGCTGAAGGACATCTTCGACATCGCGCTGGTGCGCGAGGGCTTGGGCTTCGTCGCCGAAACGCCCGAGCCGGTGACGCATGACGCGTCCGAGGGAGCGGCATGCGCGTTTCTCGGCTCGGCGATCGCGGCCGTGCTAAGGGCCTATACCGATTTCGAGGGCGCGGTCGTACACGAACAGTGCCGGGCCCGGGGAGCGGACCGCTGCCGATGGGTGGCGGCAATGCGGGGAGGCTGAGGATCGATGAGTGCGCTGAACGGGCTGGACCTGGATCGACTGAGCGCCGCGCTCAAGCAACGTGGGCTCGACGGCTGGTTGGTGTACGACTTCCATGGGATCAATCCGATCGCCCGGCGGTTCCTCGGGGCGAAGGGCATGCTCACCCGACGGCTGTTCGTCTGGCTCCCCGCGGTCGGCCCGGTCACCCTCGTAGTCCACGGCATCGACCGGCCCGCCGTCGAACCATTCCCCGGGGATGTCCACGTCTACGCGACCTGGCAGGAGCTGCACCAGATCCTGCGCGAGTTGGCCGGTGGGCGCCGGATCGCGATGGAGACGTTCGGCGAGAACGCCGTCCCGTATCTCGATCTCGTTCCACACGGCCTGGCGGAACTGTTAGGCCGATTCGGCGCGACGCTGGTTCCCTCGGCCCCCCTCATCACCGAGTTCACGTCCCAGTGGTCGGCCGAGGAGGTGGCGGACCATCGCGAGGTGGCGGAGGCGATTGCCGCCATCGCGCGCGAGACCGTGGCGCGAGTCGTCCGCCGGATCGACGAGGCGGACGAGTACGGGGTCCAGCAGGAGGTGATCGCCGCGATTCAGGGGAGGGGCTACGACTTTCTGGATCCCCCGATCGTCGCGTTCGGCGCCCATGCGGCCGACCCGCACTACTCGCCCGAGCCGGCGACGAGCCGGCGTCTCGAGCAGGGCAATATCGTGCTGCTCGACCTGTGGGCCAGAAAGACGCCGGATTCGGTGTGGGCCGACCAGACCTGGATGGGGTTCGCCGGCGGCGAGCCGCCGGACGAGGTGCAGCACGTGTTCGATGCGGTCATTGCAGCACGCGACGCGACCGTGGCACACGCCCGGGCCGTGGTCGGTGCCGGCGACCGGCTCACCGGTGCGTCGCTCGACTCGGTCGCACGGCAGGTCCTGACCAGCCGGGGGTACGGGGAGTACTTCCGGCACCGGACAGGCCATTCGATCGATCTCGACCTTCACGGCTCGGGGCCGCATCTGGACGACTACGAGACCCACGACGTGCGCGAGCTGCTGACAGGGGTCGGGTTTTCCGTCGAGCCTGGGGTCTACATCCCGGGTCGGATCGGGGTGCGGAGCGAGATCAATGTGGTATTGGGACCAGAGGGCCCCGAAGTAACGCCGCAGGCGCCGCAGCGTGAGCTGATCGTATGACCGCCGGACTCGGCCATGTTGTGTCCACTTTGGTGGACACCCTTGTCGCATTGTGATGCTTGACACGCGCAAGCATGAGCGTACATTGCCGCAAGTTAAGCGAGGAGGAAACCTACATCGGCCGTATTTTGTCAGCCGCAGTTCCCGACACCACACCGAGCCTCTCTCCCTCCTAACCGCCACGGTTGAGCACGTGGTGCTTTGACATTCGGTGTCGTGTCACACGAATTCGCTGGAGGGTTTCTGTTTCCGTCATTGGAGGACGAGTCCATGACAGTCGATCGTCGTAGCGTGTTCGCACGCGCGGCGCGTGTTCTCCTGGTGGTCGGGCTGTTCTCGTTTGGAGCCAGCGGGCTCTGGGCGCAGGGCACGGCCGGCAAGGTCCAGGGGACCGTGATGGATCCAACGGGGCAGCCGATCGCGAATGCCCAGGTGTTCATCGTTGGAACCGCCTTCGCCGCGCTCACCAACGAGCAGGGGTTCTACTTCATCAACAACGTTCCCGCCGGGACCTACACGATCCAGGCACAGTTCATCGGCTACCAGGCCGCGCACATGCGGGACGTCCGCATCCTGGCGGACCAGACGCTCACGGCCGATTTCCGGCTGGCAGGCGCGGTGGCCCTCGAAGCCATCACGATCACCGCGGCAACCCAACCGATCGTGCCGCGGGACCAGGTAGCGTCGAAGTCGATCATCACGGGAGAAGAGGTCGACCAGCTTCCGGTGACCGACGCGCTGAGCGTGGTGCGGCTCCAGCCGGGCGTCGTCTCGGCGCGCGGCGGGGCGATCTCGATCCGCGGCGGCCGTGCCAACGAAGCGGCGATCTACATCGACGGGGCTCCCGTCCGTCGTCTCATGTTCGGCGACACGCCGCTGAACCTCGCTACGAATACGCTGGCGGAGGCCTCCGTGACCACCGGGGCCATGGAGGCCCAGTTCGGCGATGCGCAGTCCGGCGTGATCTCGCTCGTCACTCGCACCGGTGGGCCGACGTTCACCGGCAGCTTTGCGTACGAATCCGACGAGATGTGGGGCAAGAGCCTCGCCACCGGGTTCAACCGATTCGAGGGAGCGTTGAGCGGCCCGATCTTCGGCAATCTCACGTTCTCGGTCGGTGGAACGATCACCGGGACCCGCTCGGCGGTCACGGCCCCCGGGGCGGAGACGATCCCGAACTTCACGTTCGCGGGAACGGACACGGTTCTCACGACGGCCGCGGCAGGAAGCGTCAACGATTCGGCCGACGTGGTGATTCCCCGCATCGTGCAGTACGGCGGCGAGTGTACGCCGACCGATTTGAACGGCAACGGCTCGATCGATGCCGGGACGGTCGAGGACAACTTCGGGCTCGCGTGCCAGGGACGGCGGCGTCCGTGGGACTGGGCAACCGACCTGCGGGCCAACGCCAAGCTGAACTACACCTACGGCGGCGGCTCGCGGATCTCCGTGTCCGGCATCACGAACGTGTTCCAGCAGATGTTCCCCGCGAATCTCCAGATCGAGACGGCCGGCGGCCGGCGCTTCACGTCGGACCTTGCGGTGCTCAACTGGGTGCAGCAGGTGTTCCGGGGAGCGGACCGGGAGCTCTCGCTCGATCTCACGCTCTCGTATCAGCGGGACCGGGATCTCAGCTCCGGCGTGAACCGCGCGACGGATCTGAGCTTGCGGGATCCCGCGTTCGGGATCGTGCTCTCGCCGCTGGATTTCATCGTCGACTGGGAGCGGTTCTCGCCGGACACCACGAGCCAGTACTCGGACGGCGGCTACACGATCAACTCCCTCGCGACCGACGAGGACTGGAATCGTCTGATCGAGAACGTCCGGTACAACCGGGGGACGATCCGGCAGTATCGCCAGCGCAACGAGATCTTTGGGAGCGGGCTCGCCCGGGCGAACGCGTACGGCACCGCCAAGCGCGGCGGTTCCATCGGCACGGGCTATAACGGGGGCGCCACGTACAACTACGAGCGCCGCTACACCGGCCGGCTCAGCATCGACTGGCAGGCCGATCGCTACAACCGGTTCAAGTTCGGCGCCGACGGCACGACGGGTCGGGCCGCACGTTGGGCCAACAGCTTGGTCAGCACCGGGGGCTTCCCGGAGAACTTCGTCGGGGAGCCGCTGAAGTGGGGGGCCTACGCGCAGGACCGCCTCGACCTGGGTGACGTGGTCATCGAGCTCGGGTTGCGCTACGACTATTACGACGCCGGGGGCGAGTTCCCCATGATTCCGGGCTTGCTGTTCCAGCACCCGGCGTTCGATCAGGAGAAGACCGTCGCCGAGATGACGTGCAACGAGGCGAACCTCGACGACTGCGATCCCAACCAATGGGTGTGGAAGCCGTCGGAGGGCCACAAGAGCCTGTCGCCGCGGGTCCGCGTGTCGTTCCCGATCACGGACCGCACGGGATTCCGGCTGTCGTACGCCCATCAGACGCAGCCCCCGACGTTCTTCCAGATCTACGAGGGCTCGAACAACGACCTCTTTGCCACTAACGAGAACGAGCGATTCGGCGGGGACGTCGGGTACGGCAAGACGATCCAGTTCGAGTTCGGTGTGCGGCACGCCTTCACGCCGGACCTCGTGCTCGACGTCGCAGCGTACAACAAGGACAAGGTCTCGGACGTCGCGTACCGGATCGTGCCGTATTTCTTCCCGAATCTCGGTCGGGTGAGCAACGTGAACGTCCTCACCAACTCGGACTTCGGGAACACGCGTGGTGTGGACGTCTCGATGATCTACCGGCTCTCGAACATCTTCTCCGGCCAGGTCGGCTACACGTTCCAGAACGCCAAGAGTACCGGGTCGGATCCGTTCGACTTCATTCAGGGCCTGTCGCGGCAGGCGGGCGGCGTGGCGCTCGAGCGTCCGGAGCCGCCACAGCTCGCGATCCGCACGGAGGACGACCGGCGGCACAACGTGCAGGGGACGTTCTCCCTCACGGTCCCGTCCGACATCGGGCAGGGTTCGTTCCTCGGCGCGATCGTGCGGAACGTCGGGGTGTTCGGGACGTTCCAGTTCCAGAGCGGCCTGCCGTACACCCGGTTCGTCAACAACGCCAACGGCACGCGGTCAGGCGGCGGTTGCGGTCTGGTGTGTGCCTTCGAGGAGCCGCTGCAGGCCTCGGAGACGCCGTGGGTCAAGTTCTTCGACCTGCGGGTCACGAAGGGCTTCCGGCTTGGCCCGACGGACTGGACGGCCTACGCGGACATTCGCAACCTGTTCAACTTCAAGAACGTCAACACGGTGTTCATCGAGACCGGCGACATCGTGAACGACAAGTTCTTCAGGGAGATCTACCTGAATCCGGAGCTGCTCCAGAACGAGCAGGATGCCAGGGCCTCCGCCGCCTGGACGCTGACAGAGGACGGGGTCGGCGCAATCGACTTGACGAACCTGTCGTCAGTCTGCCCCGGGTGGCGTGGCGGTGGCGGTGCCACGGCCTGCGTGATGCTGCAGCGGGCCGAGCGGCGCTGGGGCAACGGTGACGGGCTGTACGACGTCAACGAGCAGACCGCCGCAGTCGAAGCCCTGTACGAGGCGGAGCAGGGGCCGCAGACGTTCTACGCCAACGGGCGGCTGATCCGTCTGGGCATTCAGCTCACGTTCTAGACAACCCGGAGTCTGGCGGGCGCCGCGACATCGGCGGCGCCCGCCCCTCGGATTCTGGAGGAGTGACATACTGATGAGAAGAACAGCATTGTTTACTCGAGCGATCGGCGCCGGTCTCCTGGGGCTGGTGCTCGTGCTCGCCGCCGCCTCCACTGCCTCGGCGGAGCCGGACAAAGAGGCGAAGCGGCGCCGCGCGGGGTTCCAGCCAGGCAAAGGTCTGCACGGACACGTTCGGCTCGCCGGTCGGTGGTGGTGGCTATTGGCCCGCCGGCTCGCCCAACCAGTACATCTTCAACTCCGGCATTCAGGTCGCCGGCATCATCCCCTACGACGCAGGCTTCACCTGGCAGGGCGACACGGTCGGCGCGTTCTTCTTCGACGCCGAGGGCTTCCAGCCGCACGCCGAAGGGATCGAGCCGATCTGGACCTCCCAGAGTGAAGACGACCTGGCGCAGTGGCCGGCGAGCGCATACGTGCGCGACGAGAACGTGTACAGCGACGCGCTGATCAACCGCAAGGCGGCCTCTCAGGAAGACACCTGGACGCGAGCCTTCGACGGCCCCGAACTCATTTCGAACCGGGATCACGCGATGGGCATCCTGGTGGATCAGCGCTCCCTCGCTTGGCGCTTTCCGACCGGGAATGAAGACATCATCTACTTCATTTACACCCTGACGAACATCACGTCCGCCGATCCCGCGTCGTATGCGGCGATCGACGACTCGTCCCGCGATGCCATCGTCGCGATCGCACAGGACTGGCAGGCGCGCACGATCACGAAGTCGGGCATCACGGACTTTCCTGCCGGCGGCTTCCGCTACGACAGCCTCTACGCGTCCTTCGGCATGGATCCGGACGTGGGCTTCGTGATCGACGTGAACAACTCGAGCGCGGTCCTGCCGTTCAACATGGGATTCGCGTACAAGTCGGACTTCAACGAGCCGACCTGGCTGTACACCCCCGATGCATTCGCCCCTCCCCTGGGCCCGTATCCGGGCTTCGTGGGTGTGAAGTATCTCAAGAGCCCCATCAATCCGGCGACCGGAGAAGAAGTCGGCCTCACCCTGTTCTCCAACACGACCAACGGGGGCCCGTTCGACGATCCCACGGGCGACATCCAGCTGTGGCGCTACCTGTCCGGACGGCTCGATCAGGGCGGCCGGGACGACTTCTGCGACCGGGACCCGATCGAAGACAGGGTATGCGCGCTGATTCAGGAGCCGGCGGACACCCGGTTCTATCAGTCATCCGGGCCGTTCTCGCTCGAGCCGGGCCAGCAAGCCACGATCGTGGTGGCCTACGTGCACGCGTGGCCGGTGGCAGCGGAGATCACGCCGTTCCTGCCCGGGAACATCCCGCCCGAGATTCCACCGACAGGAGAGGGTCTCGCCGCTGGCACCGATGTAATCCGCGTGCTCGACCGGGCCATGGGGTGGGTGAGCCACAACGACGACAACGGCGACGGCGTCATCACGCAGGACGAGGTCGTGACGGCCAACAACTCGCTGTTGCGCAAGTCCCTCGTCGCACAGGAACTGTTCGATGCCAAGTTCCTGCTGCCGTTTGCGCCGGAGCCCCCCGACTTCTTCCTGGTCCCGGGCAGTAACCAGGTGACGGTGGTGTGGGAGCGGTCGAGGACCGAGGAAATTGGCGATCCGTACTTCGACATCGCGGGCGATCCGAACTCGGCGCTGTACGACCCGAACTACCGCGGGCGCCCCGGCGAAGGAGACGTCGAGGGCTACCGGATCTATCGCGGGCGGTCCCGGGCGCAGCTGGAGCTGGTCGCCCAGTTCGACTATGCCGGTACGACGTTCAAGGACTACACGGGTGCGTGGGCGTACGATGGGAACTGCGCTCCGGAGTTCGGCATTCTGGACGACTGTCCGGCGGACTTCCCACTGGATCCGGACGTCGACGACCCGGTGGAGAATGACCTCGTGGGGGCCGTTCCCCAGGTACCCAGCGGCGGCCGCGTCGTGCTCCAGAATGGCGACGTCGTGGTGCTGGAGTCCGTGAATCCCGTGGAAGACGCGGGCTTCCCTGCGCTGCGCGACACCGGCGTTCCGTTTGCGTACGTCGATCGTGGCGTCGTCAACTCGGTGCAGTATTTCTACGCCGTCACCGCCTTCGACGTGAACTCGCTGGCGTCGGGGCCGGCCTCCTTGGAGTCGACCTTGCGTGCACAGGCCGCCACGCCACGCGGCACCGCCGCAGGCGTTTCGGAGGCTGACGTGACCGTCGGGCTGTTCGGCCCGCGCGGCACGGAGCTCAATCCGGACGCTGCGCCCTCGTTCGCCCCCGGCGCCGGCACCTTCGGCGGGCCGGCGGCACCGTCGCCGCGGCTGTCGGTGCTCGCGGACATCTTTGCCGAGACGGCGATCGCGCAGGCCGAAGTGTCCCTGCGCATCGACTCGATCCGTGTGAACTACTACCACGACGGCACGTATTACCTCACTGCGGACCTCGGCGGGCAGACGACGCAGCTCGAGATCACCGGCTTGTCGCGTGGTGAGGAGGAGGGCGAGCAGACGGCAACGGTGTCCGCGCCGCTCCCTGCGGATCCGGACAAGGCCAGTCAGGTCGGGATCAGCGGGCTCCCGTTCGCCGGGCAGGCGAACTTCGAGATGAGTGTCGGCGCGGTGACGTTCAGCTCGGTGCAGTCCGACTGGCACGTCGGCGTGGACGGCGCGTTCTTCGATCCAATGGACCCGGCCTCGAGCCTCGACGGCGGCACCCGCTGGTTCGATGGTGAGAACGAGGAGATGGCCGATCCCACGCTGGAGTTCCAGCACGGTCAGCTCACGGGTGTGAACGCGATCTACCAGCCCGCCCCACGGATCGGCGGTGCGGCCAACGACCTCTTCCGGCGCAACTTCCAGACGGCGTACCATCTGAATCGCGCCACCGACTACAAGTTCTACTGGGGCGCCACGGGCGGGACGCTCGACTCGGTGGTCGACGTGACCTACGATGCGCTGGTGCCGTTCATGGCGCTGGATACCATCGGTGTGGGGTGGGGCTTCCGCGACGACATCGCCGGCCGGAGCACAAGTTACACGCCGGCTGATGGCCTGCTGGACGAGTACGACTTCGGGCACGGCCCGTGCTTCAGGGACCGACCGAACTGGACCTCGCCGCAGTGCGGCACCCTGCCCTATCTCCAGCAGGCGTCGTTGCAGCCCGTCGACGTCAACTACGACGGGGCAGCCGACGGCAACGGGTTCGCGCTGTACATCAACGGTGACTTCTACATCTTCCAGACCGACGCGTTGCCCGCTGCCCCCACGGTCTGGACGCTGCGGACCTACTTCGGGTTGATCGCCAAGGATGGCAGCACCTATTCGTTCACGCAGAAGACCCCGAACGCTCCGGTGCCCGGGCTGTACGCCGTGGCACGGGTGAACGCCTCGGCTGAAGTCACACCTACGACGGAAGAGGACCTGGCCGACGTGCACACCGTGCCGGATCCGTATTACGCAACGAACTCCCTCGAGCGGAGTCCGGCGAGCAAGGTGCTGAAGTTCGTGAACCTGCCGCCGCAGGCCATCATTCGCATTTACTCGCTCAGCGGTGTGCTCGTGGATGTGATCGAGTACGTCGATGCTTCGCTCGGTGGCGAGGCGAGGTGGGATCTGCGAAACCGCAACAATCAGTTCGTGGCGAGCGGCGTGTACTTCTACCACGTCGAGACGCCAAGCGGAGCCGAAAAGATCGGCCGGTTCACAATCGTGAATAGCAGCAGCATCGTGATCTTCGGCCAGTAGACCGAGACTCCCGCGGGCGGGGGTGACCCCGCCCGCGATATCGGAGGGATGATATGAGCAGCCTATTTCGTCGCGCAGTCCTGGCCAGCGCCGCGTTCGGTTTCGTCGGCGGGCCAATCGTTGCGCAGGAAGTCCCGATCCCGGGGGCGGACAACACCGCCTACGGGACGGCCGCGGCCGAGTTCCTCCTGCTCGGTGCAGGGGCACGTGGCGCCGCGCTGGGCAACTCGTTTTCCGCCATCGCCACGGACCCGACCGCGCTGTACTGGAACCCGGCCGGAGTGGCCGAGATCTCCGCGCCGGGCATCACGATCTCCACGTATTCGTACGTTGCGGATACGCGGTACTCGTGGGGCGGGATCGCGTTCCCGTTCAACGACGGACAGAGCACGCTCGGCGTGCAGTTCGGAACCTTCGGGTTCAGCGACCAGCCGGTGTACACGATTGCCGATCCGGAAGGTGACGGGACGACGTATGGCGTCACCCAGACCTTCACCGGCCTGACGTACGCCCAGAACTTCTCCGACCGGTTCTCTGCGGGGATCACCGGCAAATTCATCACGGACAAGCTCGGCAAGTCCTCGGCGAGTGCGTTTGCCGTGGACTTCGGCACGAGCTTCCACGCGCTGATTGCGGAGAAGCCGATCCGTGCCTCGTTCGTGATTGCGAACCTCGGCACGGCACTCACCCACTCCGGCACGGGGCTGGACGTGAATGTGAGCCGGCCGCCGCCGCCGCAGCAGCAGGACATCCCGCAGGACCCGCAGCCGGCACGCTATCAGGCGGCGTCGTTCAACCTGCCGGTGGTGTTCCGTGTCGGCCTGGCCTACGACTTCGTGAGTAACCAGGCGACCAGGGTGACGGTCATCGGGTCCTTCGACCAGCCGAACAACTCCAGCGCGTCGGCGGCGGGTGGGCTGGAGTGGGCCTTCACCGACATCGCGCGGAGTGGATTCACCGTCATGGCACGGGGCAGCTACGCGTATCAGCCGGACAACAACCTCGATGCCAACCCGAGCGCGGGCTTCGCGACCACGCTCTCCGGTCAGGACGGACTCGACGGTTTGGCCTTCGGCGGCGGCCTGATGTACAACCGCGACTCGTTCGGGGTCGGGATCGACTACGCGTACCGGCACCTCGGGGTGCTGGGTGGCACGCACGTTTACGGGGCCACGTTCAGCTGGTAGCGGGCCGGAAACCGGAACTTGAGCGGCCGGTGGTCACCCGGCGGTCCAAACGAGTCGGGTGACCGCACCGGTCGATGGAGCAAGCGAGGAGCGTGCAGCTGCCGACTGTCATCGCCACGATTGCCGCGCTGTCGGGGGTCGGTTCCGGACCTCCGACGTCGCAGCCCGCCGTTGAGGTGGTGGCGAAGCGATTCCTGCGGGGCGAGGCGACCCTGATCGACGGGTTCTGCCGCGTGCCGTTCGAGTTGCTGACGGTCGTGCCCGCAGCCGTCGACACGCCAGAAGGGGCGTACCGGCTGACGGTGGTCGTACGCGATTCATCGGGTCTTGCGCTGCACGAGTCGAATTGGACGCAGACGGTGAGTGAGGAGTTTCTCGAGATCCCGGGTGCGTCGACGGTGGAGCACTTCAGCTTCGCCGTCCCCGCCGGTCGCTATTCGGTGGCCGTGACCGTTACGGACTCGGCCTCCGGTGCGCTGCACGGGAGCACGCTCGAGCTGGAGGCTATGCCACCGGACGCGCGGATGTCCGATCTGCTGCTCAGCTCGGGGATTCGCCGCTCCGGCGTCGAGGGTGCCACGGCCGGCCCGGGAGAGATCCAGAAGGGACCGTTCCTGATCGCTGGCAGTACGCGGCCGGTGTTGACGCCGCACCAGGCGGAGCTGTTCTACTATCTCGAACTGTATCCGCCGGCGGATGCGTCGGTCGTACTGACTCCCACGGTCGCGACGCCCGACGGAGAAGTCGTTACGTCAGGCACACCGGAGACGTTTGCCGTAGGGGCCGGCGGCGGTGTGGCCGCTCGCAGCCTGAGTCTGGCCGGACTGCCGCAGGGAGAGTACGTGCTGCAGGTGGCAGTGGTCTTCCCGGACCGTGAGGTGATCAGGGAGGCCGCCTTTGCCATGGGCGGCTTCGAGACGGAGCAGCAGATTGCGGATGTCATCGCCGCGCCGACCGTCGATCCGTTCGCGGAGCTGACGGAGGCGCGCCTCGACTCGCTGTACGGGCCGCTCATGTACCTGATGGAGGCGTCCGAGCGGAACGTCTATCCGGATCTCTCGCTCGACGGCAAGCGCCGGTACATGCGCCAGTTCTGGGAGAAGCGTGATCCGACCCCGGAGACGCCCGAGAATGAGGCGATGGTGCTCTACTATCGCAATTTCGCGGAGGCGAACAGGCGGTTCCGGGAGAGCGGCGCGGGCGACACGCCGGGCTGGCGGACGGACCGGGGCCGGATCTTCCTGCAGCACGGAGAGCCGGAGGAGGTGTTGAGCCGGCCGAACCCCGGCGCGACGCGTCCGTACGAGGCGTGGAAATACACGCGCCCGCGGATCCTGAAGTACGTGTTCTATGACGAGACGGGTCTCAGCAACTACGTCCTGATCTATACCAACGACCGATTCGAGACCAGCAGGCAGGACTGGATGAACCTGCTCGGTCGCGACGCGGCCGAAGAAGTCTTACGGTTTTGATTCGTCCAATCTATGCGCTCTGTTGAGTGAGGATCGTTATGAAGCGACATCTCTTTGCAATGCTCGGCTCGCTCGTGGCCGCCGGTCTGCTCGTCGCGTGCAGCGAAGACCCGACCGCGGATCTGCGTGGCGGCGTCGAGCGGGTCTCGATCAGTCGCACCTTCATTTCAATGTCCGTGGGGGACAAGAGACAGCTCGAGGCCACGTCGTAC
>JBDHDN010000071.1:0-11839 GCA_039591485.1 Gemmatimonadota bacterium | reverse complement strand
CGCGGCGGCACGGACGGCTCCTTGTAACGGTGCGGGCTTGCTCGAACGGCATGGCCGGCGGTGCCCCGCCGGCCGCGGAAACTCTACCTCGACGCTGCATTCATGTCAAGCATTGTGTGCCCAGCACGTAGCAAATGGCGTTCCGTCACAAGGATATGTCGAAAATACTGCGTAAGTGAAGGCAATTATGTGCAGATTGTGCGACAAACGATGGTCAGTGTTGCATCGATACTACTGGAGGGACTGGAGCAGATCCCACAGATTGCGACCAGTCGAGAACTCGCGGAATCGGGCCTCGATGTCCCGCTCGTCCCACTCGAGAAACATCCAGCCCGACAGACGGTGGGTATTGCCGGCAATGAAGTGGATCCGGCCGCGAACGACCCCGTCGGCAGGATCGGGAGCGGTTTCCAGCACGACGTCCCACCGCTCCTCCCCGATCTCCAACTCGCCCATCTGGCGGGCCTTGATCTCGCTCCACGGGGGATCGAACCGGCGCGGCTGTTTCTGCCCTTCGGGGTCCTTGCCCATGACGGCTACAGTAATGTGCGCCGGGCAGCGGCGCCAGCAACTATATTTCAGCGCTTCGTTCCGATACAATGCCGACACGAACCCCGGACGACACCGGATATGAATGCACCGACCAAGAAGACCTGCTCGAGCTGCGGCACCTCGATCAATGCCACGGCTCAGTTCTGTCATTCCTGCGGCGCCAAGCAGGGAGGGGAGTCGAAGCCCCTGTCCCCCGCCGTGCTCGGCCTCCTCGCCCTCGCCGTGGTGTCCGTTGTAGCCGTGATCAGCTACAGCGTAGGGAAGTCCTCCACACCGCAGGTCGCATCCGGCGGAGCCGCTGCACCGCTCGCCTCCGCTGCCGGCGGCGCACCGCCGGACATCAGCAACATGACCCCGCGCCAGCAGGCGGACGCGCTGTTCAACCGGGTGATGACGGCTCACGAGACCGGTGATTTCGCCGGCGTGAACCAGTTCGCCCCGATGGCGATCAACGCGTACGGCATGCTGGGCTCGCTCGACCCGGACGCGCACTACCACGTCGGCCTGATGAACGCGATCACGGGTGGTCTCGACGAGGCGCAGGCTCGGGCCGATTCCATCGACGCCCAAGTACCCAACCACCTGCTCGCCGCCATGCTGCGCAACTCTGCCGCACAGATGACCGGCGACGACTCCGCAGCGCTTGCAGCGAAGCGTGCGTTCCTCGAGCACTACGACGCGGAGATCGTGACTGGGCGCCAGGAGTACCTCGACCATCAGCGATCGATCGAGTCGTTCAAGACGCAGGCAGAGGAAGCGGCGCGCGGCGGGAGCTGACCCCGCGCACGCAGGGCGCGATGCCACGGGTGTCGACGGGAATGCGTAGGATCGGACCGGACGGGGAGCTTCGGCTCCCCGTCGGCGTCGCGGCGGGCATGCTCGGCGTGCTCGTCACCGCCTGTACCACCCCATCGCGCCACTTGGCGGTGACATCCGGCGCAGATGGCACCGTCGTGGCACTCGATGGCGAGCTTCGCACGATGGACACCGTGCCGGTCCCCGATGACCGGCCGGGCCAGCCCATCGGCGCCTCGCTGGCCTACGACGGCACCACGCTATTTGTAGCGAGGGCAACGGCCACGGCGGGCGCCGTGGAACGCGTGCGGCTCGCCGACGGCGTCGTGCTCGATCGGGTCGATTTCTATGCGGGTGCACCCGTCATCGTGCATCCGCTGTTCGACGGCCGCACGGTCATGGTGGTGACTGTCGAGCGGAGCGCGTCGTCCATGCGCGCAACCCTCCACTTCATCGGACTCGATCTGTCATCCCGGACCTCGCCCATACCCGTGTGCGACACGCGCGTGCTGGGACTGGCCACCGCGCGCCCAAACGACCGCGTGTATCTCCTGTGCGATGGGGATCGGGTAGTGGAGGTCGACCGCCGGCTTCGCACTCTGATCAAAACGGTGGATGTGCCGCGACCCGCCACATCAGACCAGTCACCGTGTGGCGCTAGTGACATCGGCATCGCATCCACCGGGTCCATCGTGTTCGTCCTCTGCGCCGAGACGGGTCGTCTGCTCTACCTCGACCGCGTGAGCCTCGATGCGATCGACTCTCTCGATGTGGGATACCGTGGCCAGTGGCTCGTGCGCGCACCCGACGGACAGCATGTGATCGTCGGGCGGCCTGACAGGCGGGAAGTCGTCGTAGCCGACGTGCGGCGCCGGGCCATCGTCGGACGGATCACAACGGAGTACGCACCACTTGCAGCGGTAGTCGGCGCGGACAGCCGGACGGCGTACGTCGCGACCGGCATCCCCCATGTGCCCGGACGACTCCTGCATATCGACCTGCAATCCGCAGCAGTGCAGACGGACGTGCCGACCGTGACCATGCCCGTCACCGTGTCCGCATGGCCCGGCGAGGAAAGCCCCGTGATGCGGTGGGACAACTAGGGAAGGGGACAAAGGGGAAGGTCATAACCACAGATCCCTTTCCCTTTCCCCATTCCCTTCTCCAGCCCAGCCTACCACTTCTTCACCCTCCCCAACCGCGATGTCGTGACGGACTCGGCCGCCATCCCGCGTCGGACCACCAGCTTCGTGTTCGCCGCCCCGTGGCCGAACCCGTTTGGGTAGATCCGGATCACGGGTCGGCTCGTCTGGAGGGTCACCCCGCGGTACGAGGGCCCGGGCCGCTCGAGAAACACGGAATCCGTGACACCTTCGTAGACGGCGCGGAGTACGTCGGCCCCGAACTCCATCCGCACCATGGCGCCGTGATAGATGGCGGCGTAGCGCGCCTGCCGATAGAACGTCACGAGATCCCGCGCTGCACGCTCCGCCGCGAGACGGTCGCGCACCCTTGCAAACCGTGGAACGGTGATCGCCGTGAGCACACTGACCACCGCGATCGCGATGAGCAGTTGGAGTAGGGAGAAACCGTCAGTTCGCATGCGCGACGATGGCCCCCGTAGCGAGTCACGTGGTAACCCTCGTGGCGCCGCACGGACCTGAATCACGCTTCGATGTCGCGCAGGCCTTGCCGACCCTCAGCGCCGCTCCCATACTTGGCGCTGATCGAGTATGAGTGGCGTTCCCCCGGCCGGAGGACGGAATCGCAATGGCAGGTACGGTGGGCAGCAGGGATCCCCTCGTGAACCTGCGGGAGTATCGACAGCTCGCACCGTGGAGCCTGCGCGACCTCGCCTCGCTTGCCGCGGCCATTCTCGACTCGGCTGCAGTGCGGCCCATCAACGCCGCGGCGGCGGCGGCGCCGTCGGAGCGCACCATTCGATTCTACGTCTCTCGCCAGCTGGTGGACGCGCCTGAGGGACGCGGCACGGCCGCCACATATACCTATCGTCATCTTCTGCAAGTGCTGGCGATCAAGCTGCGGCAGATGGAGGGAGCCACGCTGTCCCGGATCGCCGAGGAGCACGCGGTCACGACGGGCGACGTCCTGGAGCGCCGGGTCGCGGGCGTACTCGGGTCCGGCCTCCCCGCCCCTGGCGTCTTGCCACTGCTGAGTGAGGATGCCCCCCCCCGCGGTCGGGCCGGCCAGGTCTTCCGCCAGGCAGGCACCGCGGACCTGCCCACGCAGGGCGTACCGTCGTCAACCTGGTATCGGCTCCCGGTGACGGACGGCATCGAGTTGCACATACGCGGTGACCATCCGGTCGCGAGCAACGGCACGCTACCGCCGGACGCCGCCGAAGCGGTGCGCCTCGCCCTACACCGCGTGTCTCTGGCACATCGCGAGTCGCGCAGCGAGCGCGGCCCGCCCGACCGAGCCGACAGCGGCGCGTAGGCCGGCGGTGCCGCCGTTCCCCTACCTACCACTCCGGGAGTGCTGACATGGGCACGTGGATCTTCCTGATCATCATCATCGCCATCGTCTTCTGGGCGATCTCCGCATACAACACGCTGATCCGCATGAAAGGAGAAACGCAGAACGCCTGGAAGCAGATCGACGTGCAGCTCAAGCGCCGTCACGACCTCATTCCCAACCTCGTCGAGGCGGTGAAGGGGGCGATGGAGTTCGAGAAAGAGACGCTCGAGAGCGTGATCCAAGCTCGGAATCAGGCGGTGAAGATCCAGGCCGATGCCTCACCGACCGGCGGCGTGCAGGCGCTCGCCTCCGCAGAGGCCGCATTGGGCGCTGCGCTCTCGCGTCTGAACGTCGTCGTGGAGCGCTATCCGGACCTCAAGGCGACCACGAACGTCGGCCAGCTCCAGGAAGAGCTCACGTCGACCGAGAACCGCGTCGCCTTCGCGCGCCAGCTCTACAACGACACGGCGACGACCTTCAACGTGAAGCAGCAGCAGTTCCCGTGGAACTTGATCGCCGGGTTCGCCCGCGCCGAGCAGGTCGAACTGTGGGAGATCACGGACGAGGCCGAGCGTGCAGTGCCGAAGGTCGATCTCTCGATGAAGCCGAAGGGCGAGTGAGCGCCGCGGGCAACCTCTTCGAGCAGCAACGGGCGAACCGGCGGCGGTCCGCGGTACTGGTCGCCGTCTTCGTGGCTTTCTTCGCCTGGGTGGGGTTTGGCGGCGACCTGGCGTATTACCTCTTCACCCTCGACGCCGAGCCCGGCACCTACCGCCACACGGTGCCCTGGATCGGGCTGGTGACGACGACGATCGGGCTCGTCATGGCATGGATCGCCCGGCAGCGGGGCCCGAAGCAGGTCTTATGGGCGACTGGCGCCTGGCAGTTGCTCGATCCCAACACCTCGGAGGAGAAGCAACTCGTCAACGTGGTCGAGGAAATGGCCATTGCCTCGGGTCTGCCGAAGCCCAAGGTGTGGGTCGTGCCCGACACGGATCCAAACGCCTTCGCCACCGGCATCAAGGAGCAGGATGCGCACGTCGCCGTCACCGAGGGGCTGATGAAGTCGCTCAGCCGCGACGAGATTCAGGCGGTCGTGGCCCACGAGATGGCCCACATCCGCAACCACGACATGAAACTCATGACGCTGCTCGCCGCCCTCGTCGGCGTGATCGCCCTCATGTCGGACGGCGCGCTGCGCATGATGCGGTTCGGCACGTTCGGCGGGCGGCGGGGCGGGGGCAGCCGAGGAGGAGGAGGCGGCGGCGGCGGCGGCGGCGGCGGCAAGAAGGGCGGCGGGGCCGGCGCACTCGCCGTCCTCGTCCTCGTGCTCTGGCTCGTCACGCTGATCCTGGCGCCACTGATATCTCGGCTCCTGGCGCTCGGCGTGAGCCGGAAGCGTGAGTTTCTGGCCGATGCAACGGCCGCGCAGTTCACACGCAACCCTGGCGCGCTCGCGGATGCCTTGCGCAAGATCGAAGACGCGGCCGCTCCCACGAAGGCGATCAAGCGTGGCACGGCACATTTGTGCATCGCCGATCCGTTGGGCCGGCGGCTGACCAGCAGGGAAGGCTTCCTTGCCAGTGCGTTCGCGACCCACCCGCCAATGGCCGTGCGGATCGCACGCCTCAAGGCTATGGCATACGAGTACGAAAAGACCGGAGTCATCCCCGAGGAGGTCTGATCCTCTCCCTTCTCGATTGGGTTCTCTTGAGTGTCGCCGCGCTGCTCGCGGCGGGGCTGACACTGTGGACCGTCCGCCGTACGCGGCTCGCGATCCGGCGCTGGTTCAACCGGGCCGTGCTACGAGCCGTCCGGCAGTTCCGAGTCCGCCTCGATCGCTATAAGCTCGTCAAGCGAAGCACGGTCCACGACGAGTTGATCCGCGATCCCGAGGTGCTCGCGGCTATCGCGGTCCACGCGCGTGAGCGCACGCTGACCGGGCAGGCGGTCACCCGACAGGTGCAGCGGTATCTCGACGAGATCGTGCCGCAGTTCAACGTGCTGTCCTACTACCGGTTCGGCTACAACCTCGCACGCATCCTCATCAACCTGCTGTACCGGGTGGACGCCAGCTACCGCGACCGCAAGGCGCTCAAGGCGATTCCGCGCGATGATGTCGTCGTGTACCTCATGAACCACCGCTCGAACGCGGACTACGTGGTGGTGGCATACGTGCTCGCGCGAGCCGTGAGCATCAGCTACGCAGTCGGGGAGTGGGCACGTGTCTGGCCGCTCGAGTACGTATTCAAGTCGTTCGGGGCGTATTTCGTGCGGCGCGGGTTTCGCGACCCCCTGTACCACACGGTCCTACGGCGCTACGTGCAGCTGATCACGCGGAACGGAGTCACCCAGGGGATCTTCCTCGAGGGTGGGCTGTCGCGTGACGGTGTCATGCGCCCTGCGAAGATCGGGTTGCTGGACGCAGTAACGGGCACGTTGCGCGATCTTCCACCTGAGCGGGACATCAAGCTCGTACCGGTGGCGCTCAACTACGACCGGGTGTTGGAGGATCGCACGCTCATCGCCGAGCTGCTGGACGATCGGCGACGCCCAGGGCGGCTCCGCCAGTTCGCTGGGGTCGTGCAGTACGTCGGCTGGAATCTCGTGCGGCTCGCGACCGGCAACCTGCGGCGCTACGGGCGGGTCCAGGTGCAGTTCGGCATGCCGATCTCCGTGCGCGCCTGGATGACCGACCAATCTGGCCTGATCGATCTTCCTCGAGAGACGCGTCTTCCGGCCATCCAGCAGCTTGCCGACCGGGTGCTCGCTGACATTGGGGGGCTGATCCCGGTCACGCCGGTACCGCTGGTGGCCGCAAGCATCCTGTCGCTTCGCGGCAGCGTGCTCCGGGAAGGCGATGTGCTCGAGCGGATCGACGCGTTCCGGGACGAACTGCTCCGCCGCGGGGCGACGCTGGTACAGCCCGAGCGAGGCGCCGCCATCATCCTTGATCGAGCGTGGCGCACGCTCCGGATGCGGCGGCTGGTCGTGCGGGAAGGCGATTCGTACGTCGTCCTTCCGAAGCAGCGACCATTACTCGAATACTACGCCAACTCGATTCGGCACCTCCTGCCGCAGCTCGACGCCGCATCGGTAATGACACCCGCGCTGGAGCCGGATTCGACGTTGCCGAAGCTCAGACGGTGGAAGCGGAGCACGGGGAGGAGGGAGGAGTGAAAGGTGAAGAGTGAAGAGTGCAGGGTGCAGAGTGCCGGATGCAGAGTGCAAAGTGGAGGGTATATGGGCGTGACTTGCGGTGCGCGATGCGCATCGTACTGGGCGCGGCTAGCTTGCGGATAGGATGACCACACCACTCGATATACCATCGCTGACCGTGGGCACGCGGGTCGAGGGCACGTTGCTCGTGCGCGACGTCGACGTCCGGTCCCAGCCACAGGGCGAGCCGTACACGATCCTCGTGCTGGGCAATGCCACCGGTACAATTGCCACCGAGCCGTTCTGGGCGGAGCGGGCGGCGGAGGTGGCCGGACTCGTGCGCGGGCACGCCCTACAGGTGATCGGAGAGGTCACCTCGTATCGCGACCGCCCGCAGCTCAAGGTGGTATCGATCCGACACCTCCCGTCCGGGAGCGTCGACCTCGGAGCACTGCTCCCGTCGGTGGGAGCGGTGGATCGCTACTGGCACGCGCTCGATGGATGGCGGCGAGAGATCACCAAGCCCCGGCTCCGAGCCGTGGTCGATCTCTTCTACGAGGAGGACGACTTCCGGCACCGTTACGAGCAGTGCCCCGGCGCCACGTTCGGCCACCACGCGCTGCTCGGCGGCTTGCTTAAGCACACCGTGGAGGTTACGGCCATTGCGCGCACGATCGCTAAGACGTCCGGCGCCGACATCGAGCTCGTCGTCGCCGGCACGCTGCTGCACGATATCGGCAAGCTTGAAGCGTACACCTGGGAGGGCACGTTCGACCAGACGGCCCGCGGCCGCTTGCTGGGCCACGTGGTCCTGGGTGCCATGATGCTGGACCGCCGACTCGGTGAGACTGCTCCAACCGCGTGCACCGATCTCGAGCGCGACATCCTGTTGCATCTCATCCTGTCA
The DNA here is from genome assembly GCA_039591485.1 of Gemmatimonadota bacterium. GTDB lineage: Bacteria > Gemmatimonadota > Gemmatimonadetes > Gemmatimonadales > GWC2-71-9 > JAOTVV01. The sequence continues at coordinate 3,948 of JBDHDN010000071.1, read as the reverse complement.
CATCACGGGAGGCTCGAGTTCGGCAGCCCAATCACGCCGATGACGCTCGAGGCCGAGGTGCTGCACTGGGCAGACAACGCCAGCGCCAAGACCGACACGGTTGCCGAAGCGCTCCGCGATGACGCCAACTACCCGGCAGGCCCCGTCTCAGCCAGCCAGCGGATGCTCGACTACCGGCGGTTCTGGCGGGGCGCGAGCGATTGGGGCAGCCAGTCTGAATAGCCAAGATTCAACAGCCGTGACCAGATACTCGGGCGGCCTGCCGTCACATGTGGCGACCGGCCCGCGAGTCATCGACCACGGTACGCTGCACGGGAGCACGGCGTCGGCCGAATCGCGACGAGACTGCGCGTCCACGGGCGGAGACGTTCCTACATTCCAGGCCGCACTGGTCCACGCAGGTCACTCACTGAGAGAACGAACCCGATGAGCACACCGACCCTCGAACGCACCGCGACCCCGCTCGCCATCGGTCGCGAGGAGTTCAGGAAGCTGGGGCACGATCTGGTGGACCGGATTGCAGAGCTCCTCGATACGTTGCCGGACCGGCCGCTCACGCGCGGAACGTCACCGGAGGCGATCCGCGGGCTGCTCGACGCCAATGCCCCGCTACCGGAGACCGGCGCCGATCCGGCCGAGCTGCTGCGCACGACGGCGGACCTCCTGATCGAACACTCGCTGTTCAACGGCCACCCGAAGTTCTTCGGCTACATCACGGCGTCACCCACCCCAATCGGCATCCTGGGCGACTTCCTGGCGTCGGCGGTCAATCCCAACGTCGGCGCATGGACGCTGTCTCCTGTGGCAACGGAGATCGAGGCGCAAACCGTGCGGTGGATTTCCGACCTGGTGGGGTTTCCCCGCGGTGGAGGCCTGCTCGTGAGCGGTGGCAACATGGCGAACATCGTCGGGTTCCTCGCCGCCCGCGCGTCGGCCGCCGACTGGGACGTCCGGTCGGGGGGAGTGACCGATGCGGCGGCCCGTCCGCTCCGCGTGTACGCGTCCGCTGAGACGCACACCTGGATTCAGAAGGCCGCCGATCTCGCGGGGCTCGGCACCGACGCGATCCGCTGGATCGCCACCGACGACAGGCTGCGGATGGACTTCTCGGCGCTGCGCGCGGCGATCGAGCGCGACCGCGCCGCCGGCGATGTACCGATGGTGGTGGTCGGGACCGCGGGAACGGTGAGCACCGGCGCGGTCGATCCGCTGTCGGAGATCGCCGCAGTCTGCCGCGAGCACGGGATCTGGTTCCACGTGGACGGCGCGTACGGCGGCTTCGCCGTGGCCGTGCCGGGTACCCCTCATGAACTCGAGGGACTCCGGCTCGCCGACTCGGTGGCGCTCGACCCGCACAAGTGGCTGTACGCGCCGCTCGAGGCTGGATGCACGCTGGTACGCAACCCCGAAACGCTGCGGCGCGCTTTCTCGTATCACCCGCCGTACTACCACTTCGGCGTCGAGGCCACCAACTACGTCAATCTCGGCCCGCAGAACTCGCGTGGCTTCCGCGCGCTCAAGGTGTGGCTGGCACTGCGGCAGGCGGGGCAACGGGGCTACGTGCAGATGCTCGGAGACGACATCCGGCTCACCGAGCGGCTGTACGCGCTGGTCGACGCCCATCCGGAGTTCGAGGCCTTCACACACGAACTGAGCATCGCCACGTTTCGCTACGTTCCGGCGGACCTGCACGCCGCCCCTCGCTCGGCGGCTCGCGAGGAGTATCTGAACCGTCTGAACGAAGCCCTGCTCGACCGGATCCAACGTTCAGGCGAGGCGTTCGTGTCGCACACGATCGTCGGCGGCCGCTACGTCCTGCGCGCGTGCATCGTGAACCTCAACACGCGTGTCGAGGACATCGAGGCGCTGCCGGAGATCGTCGCGCGGCTGGGCCGAGTGACGCACGCCGGGCTTGGCGGTACGGTTGGATGAGCAGGATCAGTATCCAGGAGCCGATCTCCGATCTCGACACATCCCGTTGGCGTACGACGCAGCCGGGTGCGCGCGACGCTCTCCCGCTGGATCCGCACGGTCGACCTCTAGCGGCCGCAGCGCCGCAGACAGTGCCACTGAGACAGTTCGAGTGTCTCGCGAGGCACTGTGGCATCTCGAGCCACGTCTCGCGCGGCTCGGTGCGTATTTCGGTCGGCTCGATCCGAATTCGGATCGACGCATCCGGTCTCCGGGGTGACGCGCTTGCAGCGTCTTGCTCAACTGACGGGCGGACGACTGGGGTGAAGCAGGCCATTGCGCTCGGCGGACGCCGGAGGATGCGCGCGGCATCGACACCCTCCGAGCTCGATCGGATCCTTCTGCATGGACCACCCTGTTGTCGAAGAACCTCGTAATGACGCGGCGTCCCCGCCGGGTTAGCGTTCTCTGTGATCTTGGACATTCGATCTTGGCCACTCGGTACTGGATCTTCCCATGAGTGAAATCCACGTCGTTTTCGGTGCCGGCCAGATAGGAACGCAGCTCGCGGAACGACTCCTCGCCGCGGGCAAACAGGTCCGGGTGGTCCGTCGCTCGGTCGGACCGGTCGCGGAGGGCGCCGAGCGTATCCCCGGCGATGCCACCGACCGCGACCTGTGTGTACGGGCCGGCGGCGGCGCAGCTGCGGTCTATCACTGCATGAACCCCGGCTACGACACCGACCTGTGGGCGCGGGTGGTCCCGACGCTGATGAAGAACCTGATCGCCGCCGCACGCGCCGCCGATGCGCGCCTCATCGTGCTCGACAATCTGTACATGTACGGCAAGCCGTCAGGGCCCATCACGCCTGATACCCCGGTCAACCCGGAGAGCCGCAAGGGCGAGATCCGCGCACAGGCGTCGGAGACGCTCGCCGAGGCAGAGCGCCGCGGCGAGGTCAGAGCAGCGGTGGGCCGCGCGTCGGACTTCTTCGGCCCGGGAGGCCACGGCACCCACTTCGCCGACCGGTTCTGGAAGCCGGCGCTCGCCGGGAAGACGGTCTATACGCTGTTCGATCCCGACGCGACCCACTCGTACAACTACGTCCCCGACGTCGCCGCGGGACTCGCTGCGCTCGGGCTCGCCGAGGACGACGTGCTCGGCAAGACCTGGATGCTGCCCCCGTGCGAGGCCACCACGGCGCGCGAGCTGGCGCAGCACTTTTCCACCGCACTCGGCCGCGACGTCCGGCTCGCGAAAACCCCGCGATTCGTCGTGAAAGGGCTCGGGCTGTTCATGCCGATCGTGAGGGAGATCGACGAGATGCTGCACCAGTGGGAGGTGCCGTTCGTGATCGACGACCGGCCGTTCCGCGAGCGGTTCGGCATCGTGCCCACGCCCATGGACGAGGCGGCGCGGGAGACCGTGGCGTGGGCGAGGGAGGAGTTCGCGTAGTCGCATATCGAACGTCGACTGGGGAATGTCGAACCTCGAAGGACGGCACTTCGAGTACGGATCGATCCTGCAGTGAGGACCCGTCTCACGGCTTGCCATGGGGCGGCATCCAATCGCTCGGGATGTGGTCACGTCACCATTCGGTATTCCCCGAGTCAATACTCGCCATTCCAGCCCGTCACTTCCCGAGCATCCGTCCCAGGAACTCCGCCGTCGCCTCGCCCACCGCCACCACGTTCGCCCAACGCATGAAGTGATGCGTGTCGTCGGGGACAACCATCGTTTCGTGCGGCACACGGTGTTCCTCGAGCCGGCGCACGAGATCGGTGCTCTGGGCAAACCGCACGTTGCGGTCGTCGTCGCCGTGGATCACGAGCACCGGCGAGTGCCACGTCGCCATATCCGACACCGGCGATGCCAGGAACGCCACCTCGAGGGCCCGCTCGAGGTCCGGGGGTTGCTCGTACCGCTCCCTCTCCCCGTACCGGCCGCGCGCCGTCCAGTCGTGCACCCCGTGGATGTCCACGCCGGCCGTGAACAGATCGGAGTCCCGCGCGAGCGCCAGGGCGGTGAGGTAGCCGC
>JBDHDN010000070.1:0-12051 GCA_039591485.1 Gemmatimonadota bacterium | reverse complement strand
GTGGGGAACGTTCCCGTCGGCCGCGGTGGCCTGGCGCGTGTCGGAAGAGCGGTTCATGGACGGCGCGGACTTCCTGTCGGACCTGAAGCTCCGGCTGTCCTGGGGTAAGAACGGCAACCAGGCCTTCTCCAGCTACTCGCAGTACAAGCAGTACGTCTACGGCGATCCCCAGGCGCAGGTCCAGTTCGGTGACGAGTTCGTGTCGACCGTCCGACCCAGCGCGGCGGACCCGAACATCAAGTGGGAGGAGACCTCCTCCTGGAACCTCGGCATCGACTACGGCCTGTGGAACAATCGGGTATTCGGGGCACTCGAGTTCTACACGAAAGAGACGAAGGACCTGATCTTCGACGTGATCGTGGCGGCCGGCACAAACCTCTCCAACTCGGTCATCACCAACGTCGGCACCATGAAGAACAAGGGCATCGAGCTCACGCTCAACGCGGGCGTCTTCGAGGGCGGCCGCGACGGGTTCACCTGGGACGCGAACTTCAACTTCGCGTACAACAAGAATGAGCTCGTGCAGATCAACCCGTTCGCCGGTGGTGCCGAGCAGCTCCTCTGGGGACCCTTCATTTCCGGCGGCGTGGGCACCCAGGTACAGGTGCTGCGGCCCGGCTATCCCATCAATTCGTTCTTCGTGTTCCAGCACAAGCTGGACAGCGACGGAACGCCGATTGTCGGGACGGACCTCGAGATGTACGAGGACCTGAATGGCGACGGGGTGATCGACCAGGACGACCGACGGCCGTTCGAGAGCCCGGCGCCCGACTGGATCATCGGCCACACGTCGCTCATGCGATTCGGGAGCCTCGATCTGTCGTTCACGATGCTGGCCCAGATGGGCAGCTACGTCTACAACAACGTGGCCTCGAGCACCGGATTCTACGATCAGCTGCGGAACTCCGATCGGCCGAACAACCTGCACCGCTCGGTCCTCGAGAACGAGTTCGTCACGCCGCAGTACCAGTCGGACGTGTACGTGGAGGATGCCTCCTTCCTCCGGTTGCAGAACATCGAGCTCGGCTACACCCTCGGCGGCGTGCTGAACGGCATGCGGCTGTTCGGCGTCGTGCAGAACGTTTTCACCATCACGGGGTATAGCGGCATCGACCCGACGTCGACGGTCACCGGCATCGACAACAACATCTATCCGCGCAGCCGCACGTTCACGGGCGGTCTCAGCGTCACGTTCTGAGGATATGACCATGCGAACCCAACAGATCAGGACACTGTGCATCGGCGCCGTCCTGCTCGCGGCCGTCTCGGGCTGTGACATCACGACCGAGCCCAAGAGCACGGTCGGCGCGACCGCGGTCTTTGCGGACCCGGGATCGTACGAGGCCTTCCTGGCCAAGCTGTACGGCGGGTTGTCGCTCACCGGGCAGGTGGGCCCCAACGGGCAGGGTGACTTCCCGACGTATTCCGACGAAGGATTCACCCAGTACAGCCGGCAGCTGTGGCAGCTGCAGGAGCTGCCGACGGATGAGGCGGTGATCGGCTGGGGCGATGTCGGCCTCCCCGAGCTCGTCACGGGGCTGTTCTCCTCCTCGAACCAGTTCGTCCAGATGATGTACTATCGGGTGTTCTACCAGGTAGCGCTGGTCAACGAGTTCCTGCGGGAGACGACCGCCGAGAAGCTCGCGGAGCGCGGGCACACCGATTTCGCCGGTGAGGTCGCGCAGTACCGTGCCGAGGCTCGCTTCCTACGCGCGCTGAGTTACTGGCACGGACTCGACCTGTGGGGGAACATCCCGCTCGTGGACGAGACGTTCCCGGAGGGCGCGACGCCGCCAGAGCAGAGCACGCCGGAGGCGATCTTCCAGTTCATCGTGGACGAGCTGACGGCGGTCCGGGATGAACTGCCCACCGCCGGGACCGGTGAGTACGGCCGAGCGGACCAGGGCGCGGTCGCCATGCTGCTCGCGAAGGTCTACATGAACGCTGAGGTCTACGTCGGCTCCGCTCACTATGCGGATGCGTTCGGCGAGATCCAGCACGTCCTCACTGGACCGTACACGATCCATGGCGATTACCAGGAGCTCTTCCTGGCGGACAACGACAACACCAATGAGACGATCTTCGCGGTCCCGTACGACGGCCTGAGTACGAAGACGTGGGGAGGGACGACGTTCCTCGCGCACGCCGGCTGCGGTGGCAGCATCGACCCGGCCGACCTGGGCCTCGACTTCTGCTGGTGGGGTCTCAGAGTGAAACCGGAGCTGGTGCTGTTGTTCGAGGAGCCGCAGGAGGACAGTCCCGACAGTCGGGCGATCTTCTGGAGTGACGGGCAGTCGCTCGAGATCGGTGCCATCCAGAGCAACGACGGCTATTGGGGACCGAAATACAAGAACATCACGTCCGATGGCGCCGTGGGCTCGAACACGACGCATCCCGACACCGACTTCCCGATGTTCCGCCTGGCAGACGCCTACCTCATGTATGCGGAGCTTGCCCTGCGCGGTGCCGGCGGCTCCACGGGAGACGCGCTCAACTACGTCAACGAGCTCAGGGAGCGCGCCTATGGTGACCAGAGCGGCAACATCACGGCGGGCGAGCTGACGCTCGATTTCGTGCTCGACGAGCGCGCGCGCGAGCTCTGGTGGGAAGGGCATCGCCGGACCGACCTGATCCGCTTCGGCAAGTTCACGGGCGGGAGCTACCTCTGGTCGTGGAAGGCCAACGTACAGAACGGCGCGGCGCTCGACGAGCGCTACGCGTTGTATCCGATCCCGGCCAGTGAGCTGGTGGCCAACCCGAACCTCACGCAGAACGACGGGTACTGAGTCCGCCACGCGAGTGCCGGAACGTACGTTGTCGGTTGTTCAGCCCGGTCGCCGTCCGGCGGCCGGGCTGAACGACGTAGGCAATCGGAGACCATGAAAACCACCGACCGCTGGCCGTAACGCGGGCCGCGGGTGATGCCCACCGACGTAGCCGAGAGCGAACATGGAATCGACCACCGCCCCCCCGCTGGCCGTCCGCCGCAAGCCCACCCTGGCGTTCTGGGACGTCTGGAACATGAGCTTCGGCTTCCTGGGCATCCAGTTCGGCTTCGCGCTGCAAAACGCCAACGTGAGTCGGATCTTCGAGACATTGGGTGCCCGCGTAGAGAACATCCCGGTCCTGTGGATCGCGGCACCGGTGACCGGTCTGCTGGTCCAACCCGTCGTCGGCTACTTCAGCGACCGGACCTGGGGTCGCTTGGGACGGCGGCGTCCCTACTTCCTGGTCGGCGCGGTCCTCGCCTCGCTTGCGCTGGTCGCCATGCCGAACTCCCCCACGCTCTGGGTGGCTGCCGGCATGCTGTGGATCATGGATGCCTCCATCAACATCTCGATGGAGCCCTTCCGAGCCTTCGTGGGCGACAACCTGCCGTCGGAGCAGCGCACCACCGGTTTCGCGATGCAGAGCTTCTTCATCGGGACAGGCGCCGTGATCGCGTCGATGCTCCCCTGGCTCCTAACCGAGCAGTTCGGCGCGAGCAACGAGGCGCCGCCGGGTACGATCCCCGACTCGGTGCGCTGGTCCTTCTACCTCGGCGCGGCGGTCTTCCTCTTGGCAGTCCTGTGGACGGTCGTTCGTTCGAAGGAGTACTCGCCCGACGAGCTGGCCGCCTTCGAGGAGAACCGTGAGCGGGAGCGCGTCCTGCCGGAGCGGCGAACTGCCGAGGAGTACGCCGCGAACGGCGTGCGGCAGTTCCGCCTGGGCGTGTTCCTCCTCCTGGTCGGCGCGGTCCTCAGCATCTGGCTCGCGCGTGTCCGCCTGTACCAGGTGATGATCCTGTCGGCGGGCCTGGCGTTCGTGGGCGCACTGCTCGTCGTCGGTGGCCGCATGCAGCACGGCGGCCGTTACGACAACGGGTTCGTGACTATCTTGAACGACTTCCAGGACATGCCGCACACCATGCGCCAGCTGGCGTGGGTGCAGTTCTTCTCGTGGTTCGCGCTGTTCGCCATGTGGATCTACACGACGGCGGCAGTGACGAGCCACATCTACGGCACCTCCAACACGACGTCGGCACTGTACAACGAAGGAGCGAACTGGGTGGGCGTCACCTTCGCTGCGTACAACGGGATCGCCGCGGTGTTCGCGTTCGCCATACCGAGCCTCGCGCGGATGACCAGCCGCAGGATCGCCCACGCGATCTGCCTCGTGTGCGGTGCGCTCGGACTGCTCTCGATCTTCGCCATCTCCGACCCGCGCTTGCTGCTGGGCTCCATGGTTGGCGTGGGCATCGCGTGGGCGAGCATCTTGTCGATGCCGTACGCGATCCTCACCGGATCCCTCCCGCCGTCCAAGCTCGGCTACTATATGGGGGTCTTCAACTTCTTCATCGTGATTCCCCAGATCGTCGCTGCGGCCATTCTCGGCTTCTTCGTCGGCCGCTTCTTCGGCGGCGAGGCGATCTTCGCGCTGTTGATCGGCGGTCTGTCCCTGATACTCGCCGCCGGTCTGACGCTCTTCGTAGAGGACCGGGACGACGTCGCAGCGGCGGTTGCCGGCAGCCATCAGGAGACCTGACATGACCAGCGTGCTTCGTACGGCGGTAGTGCTCGGCATCGGGGCGTCGGTGTTCACAGGGTGTCGAGCATCCGAGCCTGGCCTGGACCCTCCGGCCGGCGCCCGTCGGTCGGTCCTCGCGACGCAGCCGGCGGCGTTCTGGAACAGCGCCACCGTGTACTTCCTGCTGACCGATCGCTTCGCGAACGGCGATCAGGCCAATGACCTGGCATTGGACCGAGCGCAGGACGGTGCCGTGCTCCGCAGCTTTCAGGGGGGCGACCTCGCCGGCGTGCGCGAGCAGCTGGAGGCGGGGTACTTCGACTCCTTGGGTGTCACCGCCATCTGGCTGACACCGTTCGTGGAGCAGATCCACGGCAGTACCGACGAGGGCACCGGCAAGACCTACGGCTATCACGGGTACTGGACCCGCGACTGGACAGCCGTCGATCCGGCACTGGGCACGACCGAGGACTTGCGCGCGGTCGTCGACGCCGCACATCGGCGCGGCATCCGGGTGCTCATGGACGCCGTGATCAACCACACGGGCCCCGTAACGCCCGAGGACCCCCAGTGGCCGGACGAATGGGTACGTACCGGCCCTCGCTGCGCCTTCCGTGACTACGCCACGACGGTCCAGTGCACCCTGGTGGACAACCTGCCGGACATCCGCACCGACAGTGACGAAGCGGTGGAGCTGCCCGCCCACCTGCTCGCCAAGTGGGAAGCGGAGGGTCGGCTCGACCATGAGCTCGCAGAGCTGGACGCGTTCTTCGCGCGGACCGGGTATCCGAGGGCACCGCGGTATTACGTCATGAAGTGGCTGACGGACTGGGTACGCGAGCTTGGGTTCGACGGGTACCGCGTAGACACGGCCAAGCACTTCGAGGAGACGGTCAGCGTCGAGCTCAGGCGCGAAGCCGAGCGGGCATTTGCCGACTGGAAGGCGGCCCATCCGGACAAGGTGCTGGACGCGCTGCCCTTCTTCATGCTGGGGGAAGTGTACAACTACGACATGCGCAACGGCCGCGCCTTCGATTTTGGCGGCGGCCGGACGGTCGACTTCTTCGACTACGGCTACGACGCGCTGGTCAACTTCGATTTCAAGCAGCAAACGCCCGAGACGATGAGCGCGCTGTTCACGCGCTACGCCGCCTCTCTCAGGACCGGGGACCTCAGGGGCGTGGCGATTCTCAACTACCTCGACTCCCACGACGACGGCTCGCCCTACGATCTGGACCGCGAGGACCCCTTCGGTGCCGCTACCCGCCTGCTCCTCGCGCCGGGCGGGGCGCAGATCTACTACGGGGACGAGTTGGCCCGTCCGCTGAGCATCGAGGGCGCCGCGGGGGACGCGAATCTCCGCTCCTTCATGAACTGGAACGACCTGGAAGCGGGCGGTACTACGGGCGCCGTGCTCGAGCACTGGCGCAAGCTCGGCCGGTTTCGCCGGGCGCACCCGGCAGTCGGCGCGGGCGCACACCGCACGTTCCAGGAGGGACCGCTCATCTTCGGCCGCATACTCGCGATGGAGGGCCTCTCCGACCGCGTGCTCGTGGCACTGGATCTGAGCGCGGGGCCCAAGACGCTCCCCGCCTTCGACGTCTTCGTAGACGGCACCGACCTCGTCGATACGTACTCGGGAGCGACAGCAACGGTCGCGGATGGTGAGATCGCGCTGGACACGCCCTACACGATCGTGCTGCTGAGCGAGCGACCGTAGGTCCGTGGCAGCAATCCCTGAGCCGCTCCCGCGCGCGCGCAAGCCTGGTGCTCGGTCGTCCACGGGTGCGCAGATGCCGCCGCAACACGAGGCGTCCGCTGCGACGGCAGGCCGGCCAGTGAGATCGCACAGCCAATGCCGGCTCCCGTGGAAAGCGATCCTCGTCGGCATGTCTGCCGTGTGGGCAGCCACCGGCGTGCGCGCCCAGGATGCCGAACCGGCACCGCGATTCCGCGCCTGGATTCACGGTCGCACTGCCATCCGGTTCACCCTCGTAGGCGCGGAGCGCCCACCGGCAGCTGCGGCGTACCGCTTGACCGACGGTCACGGGAACGCGATTCCTGTCACGGCGATACTGCCGAACACCGCATCCGAGGCACTCGTCGTTCCCGGGGCACCGATCGACCCACTGCGGGTCCACTACCTCGAGATCCCGGCCCTGAATCTCAAGTGCCTCGTGCGGCGCGATCCGCTGCTCCGCAACCTATACTCCGCGAAGCCGCTAGGGGCGGTGGTATCCGATGATGGCGGGGAGACCGCGTTCCGCATCTTCGCCCCGCGTGCGGACGCGGTGCGGCTCTATCTCTACCGAGGACCCGAGGACCGACCGACCCAGGCGCTGCGCGTCGTCGAGATGGCGCACGACGAGAATGGCGTGTGGGAGGCGATTGAGAACGGGAACCTGCACGGCACCTGGTATGACTTCACGGTGCACGGGCCGGCCGATCCGGGGAACTGGTTCTACGAGACGCATCCGACGCACATCTCCGATCCCTACGCGCTCGTGCAGGACGGAGCCCTGGGAAAGTCGCGGGTGTGGCAAGACAGGCCACCACCGCCCCCGGTCACGGGCGGGCGCCCGCTCATGGAGGATGTCGTCGCCTACGAAGTGCACGTTCAGGACTTCACGGATCTGCTGCCGGTCGGAGCGGCCGAGCGGGGCACCCTTCGCGCCATGGCGCGCGCCGGCCTGGTGAACGCCCACGGGGAGCCGATCGGATTCGACTACCTCGCAGACCTGGGCATCAACGCGGTACACCTCATGCCTGTGCAGGAGTACCTCCACTACCCTGATGAGCAATGGCAGGCCGTCTTCGCGGAGGACAGCTTCGCTGAGGCGATGGCGATCGATAAGGAGAACTACCAGTGGGGCTACCGCACCACCCACGCCTTTGCGGTCGAAAGCCGGTTCCGGTCGCGTGACACCGAGTCCGGTGTGGAACGGGACCAGTTCCGCACGCTGGTACGGGCCTTCCACGAGCACGGCATCGCGGTGATCATCGACGTCGTGCCGAACCATACCGGCGAGAACATGGACGGCCGGCATCTGCTGCTCAACTTCAACGTGCTCGACCTGCCCTACTACTACCGCACCGACGAGGACCTCAAGCACATCGGCCCGTTCGGGAACGAAATCAAGTCGGAGGACCGCCCGATGGTGCAGCGCTGGATCGTGGACCAGCTGCGGCACTGGGTGGAGTGGCTCGGCGTTGACGGCTTCCGCATCGACCTGGCGGGCCAGATCGACGAACAGACGCTGCGTCGCGTGCGGCAGGAACTGCCGTCGGACTTGATCATCTATGGTGAGCCGTGGATCGCGCCCAGTGACCCCGACGTGCGTGGCAACCCCGACTGGTCATGGTACAAGGCCGATGCGCCGATCACCTTCTTCCAAGACGACGCCCGCAACGCCTTCAAGGGAAGCCCCTTCGACGTGAGCGAGCGGGGCTGGGCCGGCGGCGACGGCTCGGCACGAGAGGCAGCCATGCGCGCGCTCGCCAACGCCTACGACGTGGAGCCACGCAGCACGGCCGGGATCTCCTATCTCGACATCCACGACAACTGGACGCTGGCCGACCGCTATGCCCTGCGTGACCACAACGGCCTCGAAGGCGTGGATCTCGCCGCAGTGCGCATCGCCGCCGGCCTCCTGCTCACGTCGGCCGGTCCGGTGGTCATCCATGGTGGCAGCGAGATGCTCCGCTCCAAGGGGGTCGCTCCGCTCGAGGAGTTCGCGGTGGAGGTGGCCGACGGGCCCATCTGGTTCAAGGGGCGGGACGACACGTATAATCTGCGGGCGCCGAACCGGTTTCTCTGGGACGCACTCGCGCCTGGCTCCGATCACGTAGTGATGCGGGACTACTGGCGGGGGCTTCTCGCCTTACGGATGTCGGATCATGGAAAGGTCTTTCGACTCGCTGAAGTGCCGGACGACCACTATCGTTGGATCACCCCCGACGAGGGCACCCTTCTCGGCTACCTCGTCGGCGAGCGTGTTCTCGTCCTGGCCAACAGCGGGACGGACGGCGGCGTCTTCCAGGTGACGATCCCCGACGGCAGGTGGCGTCAGGTGGGCGACCAGCAGCGAGTGGACCTGCGCGGCGTTGGGGGAACGTACGCACGGCTCCGCGGAGGAGCGCAGAAGATCCGCGTCGCCGGCGGGGCATTCCTGATCTGGGTGTTGGATTCGTGAGCGGGCGAGCGGGATACGAACGGGCAGTGCGACACAGGCAGGCACTCATCACCTGAACTCCGGAGTCACGATGAATCCTCAAGGCTTTCAGATCTCCACCTGGGACATCCTGATCTTCGTGATCTTCGTGGTGGCCGTGGTCAGCATCGGCATCATTCAGAGCCGAAGCGAGAAGGGCAGCGAGGACTACTTTCTCGCCGGCCGCGGGCTGAGCTGGTGGCTGATCGGGTTCTCGCTGATCGCCTCCAACATCTCGACCGAGCAGTTCGTGGGCATGAGCGGCAATGCCGCCAGCCACGTCGGCCTGGCCATCGCCAGCTATGAATGGATGGCGGCGATCACCCTGGTGGTGGTGGCCTTCGGGTTCCTGCCGTACTTCCTGCGCGCCGGCATCTTCACCATGCCGGAGTTCCTCGAATATCGGTACACGGGCACCGCACGCACGATCATGGCGGTGGCGACCATCCTCATCTATCTCCTGCTGCTCGGATCGGTCACCTACTCGGGCGCTCTCACCATCAGCACCCTCGCCGGCAAGGCGGGGTATCACCTGAGCCTCGGAACCGGCTCACTGGTGATCGGCGTGATCGCCATGGCCTACGTCACCGCCGGTGGCCTCAAGGCCTGCGCGTGGGCCGACCTGATCCAGGGCAGTGCCCTGATCGTGGGGGGAGCGGTGATCTTGTGGTTCGCCTTCCAGAAACTCGGGATGGCGACCGAGGCAGCCGCCGTCGTCAGTCCGGAGACCGGCGCCGTCACCATCCAGACTCTCGCGCCCGATGCGACTGCCGTGGAACGGTTCTGGGACCTCAACCGGCCCCGGATGAACATGTTCCTTCCCTCCTCGGACATCGTGCTTCCGTGGACTGCCCTGCTCCTCGGGCTCTGGATACCGAACTTCTACTATTGGGGACTCAATCAATACATCACGCAGCGCACGCTCGGCTCGGCGTCGCTGGCCCAGGGGCAGCGGGGCATCGTCTTCGCCGCGTTCATGAAGCTGCTCGTCCCCTTCGTGATCGTGATCCCCGGGATCATCGCGTTCAACCTCTACTCGACGGAGATGCGGTTGGAGGCTCGCGCGGACACCGCCGGCAGCCTGGCCAGGTACCTGGATGCCAATCCGGGTACCGAGTTCGTGGACACCGCCGTCGCGCCATCCGAGGACGTGATCGCCGAGTGGCCTGCGGGGCGCTACCTCCTGGCCATCTATCCGGATGATGCGGCGATGGCGCGAGTGCGGACCCGCAATCCCTGGGTGTTGCCCATCTCCGAAAGCCGGTATGCCGGAACCGAGGCGGGAGCGTACACGGTTTTCGTCACGGAGGATCAGTCGTGGGCCGCCGTGAATCCGGGGCTTGCGGAGGAGGTCGAGGCCTACAACGGGCAGGCCCGGGCCGCGGCCGCCGCAGCAGGTACCACGACGACGACGGAAAAGGTCATCGCATTCAAGTACGATACGGCACTGGCGCAGCTCCTCGGAAACGTGCTGCCGCAGGGTGTGGGACTGGTCGGCTTCGTACTCGCGGCACTGCTCGGCGCCGTGGTCAGCTCCCTGGCGGCAATGCTGAACGCGGCATCCACCATCTTCGCGATGGACGTCTACAAGAAGTTCCTGTCACCCAACGCCGCGCAGCAGACGGTGGTCCGCATCGGGCGGTTCTCCGTGGTGGTCTTCGCGGCCGTCGCGGTGCTGCTGGCTCCGCAGCTTGGCAACCCGGCGATCAGCAACAGCATCTTCACGATCATTCAGGAGGGACAGGGCTTCATCTCGCCCGGCATCCTGGCCGTGTTCGCCTTCGGACTGATCGTCAGGCGAGCTCCGGCCGTTTGCGGCACGGTCGGACTGCTCACGAACATCATCGCCTACGGCGCGCTGAAGCTGGCAGTCCCGGACCTCCAGTTCCTCAACCGCATGGCCGTGTGCTTCGCGCTCTGCCTCACGGTCATGGCGGCCATCACCATCGTCCGACCGCTCGCGCAGCCGGTGGTCTTCCGCCACAACACGACGATCGATCTCACCGCGTCCCGCAGCGCGAAGATCGGCGCGGTGCTCGTCGTGGCGATCACGCTGCTGTTCTACTTCCTGTTCAGCCCGGCAGGACTCGCGGAGTGAGCTGAGGGAGGAGGGCGCGGGGTGCGGACGTCCCGTCCGTACCCCGCGCGATAGAGTCCACGATCACGGCAGTCGCGGGTACCGCCGGCCGGGCAGCGCCGTGATATCGACGGAGGCGGGCTCGATGCCGTTCGCGTGTGCCGTGACGCTGACCGTGCCGAGCTCATCCGTGCTTTGGATGAGTGCGAGGAGCAGCCCGTGAAAGGCACGGCGCTCGCTGGCCTGGTAGGAGCTGTGATCGGTCGGGTTCCCGTTGCCGACGGCGAGCAGCCGTGCAGGGCCATCGACCGTGAAGCGCACGAGGTGATCGGCCGTCGGTACGACGACGCCGTCGGCGTCCACGACGGCGACCTCGACGTGCGCGACGTCGCGCACACCGGCTTCGATCTCCCGCCGATCCACGTAGATCCGCAATGACGTTGCCGGGCCGGCCGTGCGGGCTTCCTGCACGGTGACGACCGCCCCTCCCCGCTTTCCGACCGCGCGGAGCACGCCGGGCTCGTATGGTACGTCCCACGACAGATGCAGATCCGCAGTGGTCGGAAACACCCGGGGACGCTCATAGCTGTTCCACCCTCCTGACGTTCCCTGCCGCGGGAACTCGAGCCGCTTCTCTCCGAGGTACCGGCCGTTGAGATACAGCTCGACGGCATCACAGTTGGTGTACGCGAGCACCGGAATGAGCTGACCTTCGCGACCCGGCCAGTTCCAGTGCGGGAAGAGACGGATCATCGGCGTGTCGGTCCACCGGCTCTGGTAGAAGTAGTACCCGTCGTCGGGGAATCCCACGAGATCGAGCACGCCCGACGTGGCGTTCTTCCGGGGCCAGAACGACTCCCCCAGGTAATCGATCCCCGTCCACATGAAGTCGCCGGCGAACCAGTCGTTGAGCGCCACGAAGCGCCACAACTGCTCGGCGCGGATCATCCCCGTGGCGTAGTTCGGGTGCACTCGCTCGGGATCGTCGCCGAGGGAGTACTCACCACGGGTACCCCGGACCGACCCGCTCTCCGTGCCGATGAGCTTCCAGTCCGGGTGGTCGTGCCGGTCCGGGCTTGCGTACAGTTCGCGGCGCTCGTGCCAGCGGTCGACGTAGTTGTACCCCACCACGTCGAGCAGCTCCAGGAACTCGATGGTCGTCGCACCATCGTCGGCGTAGATGTGATCGTTGCCAGTGGTGACCGGCCGTGTGGGATCCTCTCGACGGGCGATGTCTACCAGCCGGCGGAGCACCTC
>JBDHDN010000069.1:0-19716 GCA_039591485.1 Gemmatimonadota bacterium | reverse complement strand
TGGCGCACGCCTTCCGCACGCACTTCGCGAGCGGTGAGGTACCGGTCATCGCGATCGGTGCAGACTGTCCGGCCATCGACGCATCCGTGATCGGCGATGCGGTGCGCCGCCTCGAGTCCCACGACGTCGCGATCGGCCCGACCGTCGACGGCGGCTACTACCTCCTCGGCCTCAACGCGCCGCAACCGGACCTGTTTGCCGCGGTGCCGTGGAGTACGGCTGAGGTGTTCCGTATCACGGTGGACCGCTGCCGGGCGCGAGATCTTTCGGTTGCGGTCATGCCGCCGCTGCGCGACGTCGATTCGCTCGCCGACATCGAGGCGCTGGGGCTGGACTCCCCTTGACCCGCTCCTCGGGCGGACGGCATATTGTCCGGACCGCCAAGCGACATAAGTGCTTACGAGGAAGACGGTATGGCCTGGAGAGTGATCGAAACCGCGGAAGAAGTCTGGCACGTTCAACCCGCCGCCGAGATGCGTCCGGATGCCAAGCTATGGCAGCTGACGCTGTCGTTCCGCGCTGCGAAGAGCGAGCGCGAACCCCGCAGCTTCTGGGCCTCCTACCCGATCGAATCGTACTCCAAGTCCTCCCTGTTCCAGGCGGCTGACCGACTCACCAACGACACGCTCCGGGAAGTCCTCGTCCAGCACCTCTCGTAGCGCGCGCGGAGGCTGCCGCCAATGCCCGTGACGTCCTTCCAGGAACTGCGTCGCATCGCCGAGGCCGCGGGACAGCTCCGGGGCCACCGCGTGGCCGACGTCGAGATCCGGGCGGATTGTCGGCTCATGCGAATCCGACTGGAGGACGGCCAGACCCTGTTGGTATCGGTGCTGCTCGACGAACAGGGCAAACCCCGGCTGGACGTCGACTTCCTCCGCGTCGAGGACGTGGCGGTCCAGGGCCAGCTCGAGGTCCGGTTCGATGCCGAGGAGCGTCTCCTGGGGCACGGATGACCGATCCGCGCGACCGGGAACGCCTCAAGTTTCTCGAGTTCGAGTTCCAGAAGCTCGCCGATGGCCACTGCCACGCGCGGGTCGTGTTGGAAAAGGAGCCGGGCGAGCAGTACCGGGGTGAGGCAACCGGACTCGGTTCGCCCGCTGGAGAGCTGCGGTGCGCCGCCCTTGCGACGACGGCGGCGCTTCAGGAGGCGGTCGGTGACCGGGTCTACTTCGAGCTGCTCGGCGTGAAAGCGGTCCGGGCCTTCGACGCGACCGTGGTGATTGTGTCGCTCTCATGCCACAATGGTATCCCGGCCAGACGGCTCGTCGGGTCGTGCCTTTGCGAAGCTGATCTGCACCGTGGCGCGGCACTTGCCGTGTTGTCAGCAACGAATCGTTTGCTCGGCAACATCGTGTTCATGAGGTAGCGAACGTGCCGTGCTTCCGGCCACTCCGCGCGGGCCTCGCGCTCATCACCATGTCTGGCTGTGGTGTCGGTCCATCACCGCACGCCGCAGTGTCGCCTGCTGGCGACTCCGACGCGGTCCGTTCGCCCGTGGCGATCGCTGCGCCTCCGGCGACGCCGGAAGACTCGGTGGCGGACGTGCTTGCACTGGAAGCACTCCACGAGCTGGAGTTCGGCAGCCTCGGCAAGGGCGCCGACCACGTCCGCGGCGTCGTGGGATCGCTGACGCTCGGACCGTCCGACAGCGCACCGGGTGCGGATCCAACGGCCCCCCCGGGCCCCCGAGGGGGGCCGGCGTCGGCCGCGATGCCGTCGTACGACATCGACGTGACCTCGTTCGCCGATCGGGATCGGGTGCGGTACTACGGCAACTACTTCCTTGGACCGACGCGCGAGCGGTTCACGATCTGGCTGGGACGCCTGCCCCGCTACGAGGGAATGATCCGCGAGCGCTTCCGGGCGCTCGGGATTCCCGAAGATCTCGTCTACCTCGCGCTCATCGAGAGCGGCTATTCCAATACCGCGGTCTCCCGCGCGAGGGCGGTGGGAATGTGGCAGTTCATCGCCTCGACGGGCCGACGCTACGGCTTGGCGATCGATCAGTGGGTCGATGAGCGGCGCGATCCATTCAAGGCGACCGAGGCCGCCGGCCGGCACCTGGCCGATCTCTACGAGCAATTCGGCTCGTGGTACCTCGCCGCCGCCGCATACAATGGCGGGGCGGGCCGTGTGACCCGCGGGATCCGACGACTGCGCTCGGACTCGCTCAGTGACGAGACGTTTTTCGATCTCTCCGCACGGCGCTATCTCAGGCTCGAGACGCGGGATTACGTGCCGAAGCTCATCGCCGCTGCCCTCATTGCCAAGGACCCACTCCGCCACGGGTTCGACAGTATCCCGCTGCTCGAGCCGCTCACCTTCGACGAAATGACGGTCCCGGACGCCACCGGGCTCGACGTCCTCGCCGAGCTTGCAGATACCACGACACGCGCGCTCGTGGAACTGAATCCGCAGTTCTATCGGGGAGTGACCCCGCCGAACCGGACGTCGATCGTGCGCGTGCCGCGCGGAACCGGTTCGCTGGTTGCGACCCGCTACGCGGCGCTCCCGCCGAACGAGCGGGTGAACTTCCTGGAGCATGTCGTCAAGCGGGGCGAGACGCTCTCGGAGATCGGGCAGCGCTACGGGGTGAGTGTGAGCCTCCTCCGCGCGGCGAACGGGAACGTCAGTCCACGACGCCTCCAGATCGGGCAGCGGCTCATCATCCCAATGAGCCCGGCCGGGCGCTCCCGGGCCGCCCGCGGCAGCGCGCCTCGTGCGACACCGGCGGTGTCCGGCTCGCGGTACTACACCGTTCGCAGCGGCGACTCGCTGTGGACGATTGCCCGCCGACACGGTGTCTCGGTCACCGATCTGACACGGTGGAATGGCCTGAGGGAAAGCGACGTGATCCGCGTTGGCCAGCGCCTCACTGTCGCGCCGCCCAGTGGCTCGGAGTGACCGACCCCTGCGTTGGGAGCTACCAGGTCCCCTGATAGCCGGACATGATCGTCGACGCGTACCCGTTGCGCGGATCCCGTCCCTGCGCGAGCAGCTCCCGTAGCCGAGAGGGGCCCCAGTTGTACGCCAGCAAGGCCAGCGACACGTCGTCGTAGGCCCGAATCAGGTCCCGCAGGAAGCTGAGGCCGATTCGCAGGTTGGTCGCCGGGTCGTACAGCCGCTCGAGGGTGATGTCCGGCTCGTAGAACCGCGCAGTGGGGAGCTGAACCTGGGTGAGTCCGATGGCCCCTGCATGGCTGCGCGCGCGCGGCTTGAACTCGCTCTCCATCTTCACCAGCCTGAAGGCCAGCTCTGGGTCCAATCCCTGTTGGAGAGCGGTCTCGTAGATCAACTCGGCGAGATCGGCGGCTACCTGGTACTGCCGCGAGAAGCCCACGATTGCCTCCAGCCGACCCAGCTCCAGACGCGCCAGCTCGAGCTCCCCAGTGGCCACGTCGAATCCCCTGGCCGGGGGCCAGCCCGACCGCACAGCCGTACCGGTGTATGTGGCCTGCGCGAAGTCGGTGGGGGCAGGGGTCGGCCCCAATGTGCCGACCACTCCTCCGATGAGCAGAACACCGACCACGATACCCAAGCCGTGGAGGCTGATGCGCTGCGTTTCGGGGCTGCGCTCCACCCGAGCCCGCATGTGGTCCGTTGCCGCTCTCATATGAAATCGTACGCTCATGATCTCGTCAGCCGTTCTCTCTCGTCCAGTCACCCGAGGTTCCGCCGCTCTTCTCTACGAGGCGGACCTGCCCAATCTCCATCCCGTGGTCCGACGACTTCACCATATCGTACACGGTGAGGAGAGCGAGGCTTACCGCAGTGAGTGCCTCCATCTCCACCCCGGTGCGGCCGGTCGCCGCCACCGTGGCAGTCACCCTCACACCGGGCAAATCCGGTGCCAGACGTGCGTGCACCCGTACGTTGTCGAGACCGATGGGGTGGCACAGGGGGATGAGTTCCCCGGTGCGCTTGGCGGCCATGACCCCGGCGAGCTCGACGGTCGAGAGTACGGTTCCCTTGGGGCCCGAGTCTTGCTCGATCATCTCGAATGCCTCTCGGGACATCCGGATCGAGCCTTCCGCGATCGCCCGGCGCGGTGTCTCGGGTTTGCGCCCCACATCTACCATGCGAGCGCGACCGGAGCCGTCCAGATGGGACAAGGTCACAGGAGCCGCTCCAGATCCGACGATAGTGCGCTCAGCGCCAGCTGTGGATTGACGTTGCCTTGTGCGGCGGCTCGGGTCCGCTCGATCCGTCGCAGGGCCTCCAGGCGCGGTTCGATGTGCTGGCCGCGCGCCGCGGCGTCCTCCAGCTCCGTCCTGAGGTGGAGAGCCAGCGCGTCGAGCAGACCGGTGAACTCGCCCCGCGCGGCCCACGGTTGCTGCCGTAGGGCCAGCGGGAGCCAGGCGCGCCGCCGCTTCCGGACCGCGCTGAGCAGCGCCTCGGCGGCCCTGGCCAGCTTACCGGCCTCCCCAGTCTCATCGCCGGAGATGGCGGTACCGATACATCCCTCGGCCAGGAGCACGCGGGCCTCCACGGCTTCGCCCGACAGACCGTCGCCGATCTCGCGCTCCAGGAACGATCGCACCTCTGCGTTGCCCACCCGCCCCACCCGGACGGCCACGAGGCGCGAGCGGATGGTGGGCAGCAGGGCGTGGGGGTCGGATGAGGTCAGGATGATCGTGGTGTCCGCCGGTGGCTCCTCGAGCACCTTGAGCAGCGCATTGGCCGCCTCTTGGCTCGACTCCTGAACGATCAGCCGCTCCGCGTCACCGAGCAGGAACACCTTTCGGGCGCCCACAAAAGGGGTGGTCCACGCCTTCCGGTGCAGCAGCCGCACCGAGGCCAGCCCGTGACCGGTGGTTCCGTCGGGGCGCTGCCACAGCCCCGTCGCGCGCCGCTCCTCCATGACCTGTGCCAACAACTCTGCCGCCTCGTCTGCCTGCTTCGCCGCATCGCCTGCCTTGGGGCGCGGGATCGGGACGAACCAGTGAAGATCGGGATGGCTCAACTGCACCGTCTGTCGGCAGGAGCGGCACGCGTCGCACGGCGCACCCAGCCCCCGCTCGCACAGGAGCCCCTGCGCAACCCAGAGGGCAATGCGCTGCTTCCCGGCTCCAGCCGGACCAGAAAAAAGGGCCGCCTGTGGAAACCGGCCGGAGGCAAGCGAGCCACCCAGCCGGTCGAGCAGGTTCCCGTGACCGTAAATCGGTCTGAGACTCATGCCCAAATGTAGCATCGGTCAGACACTCTGGGTAGCATGATCTTCCCAACGCGTTGCCATGCAATCGCTTGTGTTTGCGGATAACGGGACTCGGTGATGCGTGCGCACCCCGCGTCAGAGCGCCGTCCGATGGACCACTGTGGAGCCTCTGCAACAGCCATGACCTCGGTGAAGCGGCTTGCGCACGATCGGGCCCCATCCATACTTCGTGCGACGTTCAGCCAGTGACGTCGACCTTCGGCTAGCAAGACGATGAAGACAGCGACGACGGGAGTACAACCATGGCGGTGCGCGATTGGGCATTCCCCTGCGGCTACCTGCTCGTGGCGGTGGGAGCGATGCTGACCGGCTGTGCCTCCGGCGCGGACGTCGTTCTCACGGGCGGAGCAGTGTGGACCGGCGGGCGGGTCGCGAGCGGGGAGGGGCAGACTGCTCTCGCTGTTGCCGACGGGCGAATCCTGGCCGTCGGCTCTGACGTGGAGGTGTTGGAGCACGCCGGGCCTGCCACCCGCCAGATCGATCTCGCCGGCCGGTTGGTGGTGCCGGGTCTCATCGATTCGCATACGCACTTCATCGCCGGGGGATTCGACCTTGCGGGTGTGCAACTGCGCGATGCCGCGACCCCGCAGGAGTTCATCCGTCGCATAGCGGAGTTCGCGGCGGACCATCCTGACCAGTGGGTGACGGGGGGGACCTGGGACCACGAGCTGTGGGGTGGCGCACTGCCCGAGCGTAGCTGGATCGATTCGGTCACTCCCGACAACCCCGTCTTCGTGAGCCGGCTCGACGGCCACATGGCGCTGGCCAATTCGCGCGCCCTCGCTCTCGCGCGGATCACGGCGGACACACCGGATCCGTCCGGGGGGACGATCGTGCGTGGCTCCGATGGAGAGCCGAGCGGCGTGCTCAAGGATGCGGCCCAGGATCTCGTCTTTGCGGTCATCCCCGAGCCGACGGAGGCCGAACTGGATCGGGCGCTGGATGCAGCCGTGGCGCATGCCGCCTCCCGAGGTGTCACGATGATCACCGACATGGGAACCTGGAGCGGTCTCGCCGCCTACCGCCGCGCCCGCGCCGCAGGACGCTTGCCTATCCGGGTCTACGCGGTCGTGCCCGTTGCCACGTGGAGCCGGATGGCCGAGTACGTCGGCAGTGAGGGGCGGGGAGACGCCCGGCTCTTCTGGGGTGGCGTCAAAGCGTTCGTGGACGGCTCGCTGGGCTCGACGACCGCGTGGTTCTACGAGCCGTATGCGGACGACTCGTCGACCAGCGGGCTCATGGTGTCGGACACGGCCGAGCTGCGCTCGCAGCTCCTCGCGGCGGACGCTGCGGGTCTGCAGCTCATCGTGCACGCGATCGGCGATCGGGCGAACGATTGGCTGCTCGATGTGTTCGCCGCGGCCGAGGAGACGAACGGTGCCCGGGACCGACGTGCCCGGATCGAGCACGCCCAGCATCTCACGCCCGCGTCGATTCGCCGGATCGCCAAGCAGGGAGTGATTGCGTCGATGCAGCCGTATCATGCGATCGACGACGGTCGCTGGGCGGAGAAGCGGATCGGACCGGAGCGCATCCGGTGGACCTACGCCTTCCGGGACCTCCTCGATGCCGACGCACATGTGGCCTTCGGGAGCGACTGGACGGTGGCGCCGCTCGATCCGATGCTCGGCCTGTATGCCGCGGTGACCCGTCGGACCATCGACGGGGCGTATCCGGACGGTTGGGTGCCGCAGCAGCGGATCACGGTCGACGAGACGCTCGCAGCGTACACGACGGAGAGTGCCTACGCTGCGTTCATGGAGAACGCGCTCGGATCGCTCGAGCCCGGCATGCTGGCCGATCTCGCGGTCCTGTCACGCGACGTGCGGACGATCGATCCCGCGGAGATCGAGAGCGTCGTCGCCGATCTCACCATGGTGGACGGCGCGGTGATCTTCGAGCGAGCGCCGTAGTCCTCGACGATGGTCGGTGGGTCGTGGAGGAGGGGCGACCAGTCTCTCTCCCTGCGCCGATCTCCCGTTCGACCGCGCCCCACCGAGCTCGAGCCGTGCGTACGCCGCGTCAGTCCTGCGGATCGACGATTCGGCCCAGGAAGAGTATCGATCCCGAGAACAGCTCCCGGATCGCCACGATGAACGGACGGTCGACCCGTATCGACCGGGGCATGCTCGTGACGCCGATCTCGACCGACGTCACAGCGGCGGCCTCCGTGCCTTTCTCATCGACCGCCATGAACGTCTTGTGCTTCACGGCGTCGATGCGCGCGTCCTCCGCGGCAACGAGGTTGCTGAAGTCCGCGTCCATCGGGTGGAAGGCGATCTCCATGCCCAGGGCGCCGAGCACGTTGCTCAACTCGATCTCGTACTCCACCGTGTACGTCGGCATGGAGACCGACATCGAGGTTGAGTCGAGCGCCGCAATCCACGAGTTCCACTGATCCTCGGTCAGATCGCTCGCGAGCGTCGTGATCGCGGCGGGGTCGTGCNNCGTGCGGGTAGACGATCGTCATGGCCCAGGCGCCGCCGCCGTACGGCAGCTCGGCAACCGTGACGTCCGATCCCATGAACGCCCGCACGGGAGTCTGGTCCCGCGCCATCATTCGCACCGTCGATGTCGAGCCGTCGATACGGTGGAAGGCCGCGTCGTGCGTGTCGTCCGGATCGAACGCGGTAGTCCATGTCCCTTTGAAGTAGATGGCGTTGATCAGGAACATGATCGTCAGCGGATCGATGGGCGGGGTCACGATCTCGTCGATGCGGCCGCCGGTGTGGTCACGCACCCAACCGTTGACGACGTCCGCGGCACCGGGAGCCGCGAAGTCCATTGCCGTCACGTCGGCGTCGAAGTAGCTCCGCATGTTCTCCAGGAACGCGGCGACGACGGGGATCTCTTGGCGATGCCACACCGAATTCGCCAGGATAAACTCCACCGCGGGATCGAGGTCGCGGAGCAGCACGATCAGACTCTGATAGGCCTCATTCATCTCCTGGAGGGACATGCCCTGAAGCTCGAGCGTCGCTTGCATTGCATCGCGCGTGCTGCCTGCAGCACCGTTGTAGGCCATGCCCAGTGCCATGCCCACGCTGAGCGGGGAGATCAGCACGTTGGCCTCGGTGGGTTCCTGCGTCGCGACCTGCCGGAACAGCTTGAAGGCGAAGCGGTTGTCGGCAGCGACCAGCTTCGCCTCGGCGACGGTCAGCTCCCTGGGCAGTTCCACGATGGGTGCGGTCCTGTCCCCGCAGGCGGCCATCCCAATCGCGGCGACCGCGAGTGTCGAGAGAGTGGCGTATCGCATGGGAGCGCCTCGCTTCGGATCGGTCAGTGCGGACTCATTGGCCAATACCCCGCGGGCCGGCCATCGGTCACAGGGGCAGCGCGCCTGCGCTATCGCTCCCGGCGGATCGGCCACTCATCGATCAGCTGCTCGCCGCGGACGACGTGATAGCGGTCGAAGCAGGCCACCGTGAGGCATGCGTGGTTCGGCAGGATGCGGACGGTCGATCCGACCGGGAGGGTACCGCTCACCGTCCCGTGCTCCTGACTGAGGGTGGTGAGGCGGAGCCCCTGATCGAGCATGCCCTGGGCATAGTCGCCGTAGATGCGGCCGAAGCCGGCGTTCGGCACGGCCGCAGGACCCGGATCGCGTGACAGTGCCAGTGCGCCCGCATCGGTTACCGAGTGCGAGGCACCCGGCTGTGAGGAGACGACCGTTGCCAGGACCGTGACCGCGCACTGCCGGACACCGCAGGAGCCGAGCACGACCTGCGTGTAATCGTGGAAGACGTAGTTCCCTGGCCTCGCCTCCGTGATCCCCTCCAAGTGGTCCACGACGCTCATCGCGGGCGTGGAGCCGACGCTGATCCCGGCGATGGGAATACCGTCTGCCCGCAACCGCTCGGCGAAGCGCAGCAGCGAATCGCGCTCTTCGCGTGCCGCCGCCAACACGTCCGCCGTCGTCGGACCGTGGTAGGCATGGCCCGAGTGGCTCAGCAGGCCGTCAAACACCATGCTCGCCGAGTCGGCAAGTCGTGCCGCGAGCATCGCCGCCTGGGCCGAGGCGGGGTCGACTCCGGCCCGGTGGTAGCCGCAGTCGACCTTGAGCCAGACGTGGAGCGGAACGCCCAGGGACGCTGCGGCGTCGACCGCCTCGCTCGAGTCCACCACGATCCGCAACGTGCACCGGTCCGCGAGCTCCCCGATCTCCGGTAGCCGCGAGGGATTGAGCGGAAATGCCCAGGTGAGGTCGGTGAAGCCCGCGTCGACGAACGCCCGAGCCTCCGGCAGCGTCGACACCGTGATCCCCACCGCGCCGTGACGCTGCTGAAGCCCTCCGATCTCGGTGCACTTGTGTGTCTTGACGTGCGGCCTGAGCCCGACGCCCAGGGTGCGGCAGCGGTCGGCCATCCCCCGGATGTTGGCCTCGAGGATGTCGAGATCGACGAGCAGGGCGGGCGTTGGGAGTTCGTGGATGTTCATAGGGAATGCCGAGTGCGAAATGCAGAATGCAGAATGCAGAGTGCAGAATTGGACGGAAGGATGCTCCCGATCAATCTGCACTCTGCAATCGGTAATCTGGACTCTATACTCTCACCGCCCCTTCAGTTCCTCCACGATCCGGTCGGCTTCGTAGATGTGCTCGAGCGCCTCGAGGATCGCCACGGACAACACGGACACCGAGCGGGCGTTGTCGGTGGTGTAGATGAAATCTCCCGAGAGACTCTCGATGTTGCCGTCGAACAGGAGTCCCATGATCTCCAACTCCGGCGTGATCACCGGGCTGCCCGAGTTGCCGCCCACCGTGTCGTTCGTGTGCACCATGTTGATCGGTGTGCTGCGGTCGAACTCCGCCGGCGGCAGTTGCCATTGGAGCGGCAGGGCCCACTCATCGCGCCCGTCGTGCGCGGCCCAGCGGTCGTACAGGCCGTAGAAGGTGGTCCACGCGGGCGCGCGGGTGCCGTTGTAGTCGTACCCGGATACGACGCCGTCGGCGATTCTGAGCGTGAAGGTCGCGTCCGGCGGGAGGCTCGTGCCGTAGACATCGAACAGCGCTTGTGCCAGCTCACGGTTCCGCGCCTGCTCCCGGGGGCTGATCTGCTGGTAGCGCATTCCCGCCCGCTGAGCCCGTTGCATCGCCTCTTGGACCAGCACGAACGCCGGCTCAGTGCTGGCGACGATCGCCGCCGGATCCTCGAGCAGCTCGCGACGTCGCTCGGGATCGACCGCGCTCGGCGAGGCCGAGATGATTGCCGCCGCCGCCTCGGCGGCGGTGCGGCCGGCGAGCGCCCGCTCCACCCAGGCATCGTCCTCACCGAGCGCGAAGATCACATCGCCGATCTGCGCCTCGAGCATGTGGCCGTCCAGATCCGTGTTGATCTCCCGCTCGAGGATCTCGTGGCGCAGCTCGGCGAGCATGCTGTCCGGGGCCCCGGCCTGCGCGCCCCGCGCGTACTGCAGCATCTCGGCGGCGGTCGACAGCGTCTGCGAGCGGAGACCGCCACCCATCGCGAACGCCATCAGCGTCGGGTAGACCTCGGCGATCTGCTCCCGCAGGTCGGCGATGTCGTCCCACAGCGTGCCGTACTTCCGCGCCAGCTCCGATCGGGCCATCACGGCCTGCTTGAACTGCTGCTCGAAGCCGAGCTTGCGCCCCATGATCTCGGGATCGTTCAGGGCCCGCACTCGCCCCTCATACAGCTTGAGCCCGTTCATCCAGCCGAACCACTGGTTGATCCAGCGGGAGCGCTGGTCCGGGTGATGATCCATGAACATGGACACGATGTCCGTGCGCGTCTTGAGCAGCCGAACGATGAATGGGTCCTCGAAGTCGCGCTTGAACTCGAGCTGGGCGAACGTGCTCAGGCGCTCCGTCGAGCCCGGGTTGCCGATCACGAAGGTAGTCTCGCCGTCCTCGGGCCCACGCTGCGCCCAGTGAAAATGGCTCGCCGGTGTCAGCGGATTGCCGTCCTCGTCGTACACGCGGAAGAAGGAGACGTCGAGGTTGTACCGCGGGTACGTGAAGTTGTCATAGTCCCCGCCGAAGTAGCCGATTTGGAGCTCCGGCGCGAACACCAGCCGCACGTCGTGATAGCGGCGGTAGCAGTAGAGCGAGTACTTGCCACCCTGGTACAGGGAAGTCACGGAGCAGTCGAGGCCGTGCGCCGCACTCGCGCTGTCGCCGACGGCCTCCATCCGGCCTTCGAGCGCGGCCATCTGCTGCTCATCCGAGGCCAGCGGATCGGCCGCCTGCGATACCAGAACGGTGACATCCTCGATGAGGTAGAGCTGGTCCGCCCACATGTTGTCCGCCTGCCGCTCGTCCTCGAGCGTGGCGGCGTAGAACCCGTCGTCGAGCAGGTTCTCTCCTTCGTGCGTGACCGCGGACGTGGCGCCGCGGGCGCAATGGTGATTGGTGGCCACCAGACCGTCCACCGACACGAACGATGCCGTGCAGCCGGGAATCCGCAGCGCGGCCATCCGGACCTGTTCCAGCCATTCGGCGGTCGGGCGGAAGTCGTACGCCTCCTCGAAGTAATCGAGCGGGGCGTCCTCGAAGGTCCACATCTTCCCCATGTCGAAGCGGCGCGGCTCGAGCGGCATGACCGCGCCGAGGTCCGCGACGACAATGGTATCGGGCTCGGCCGGCGCCGCGGCCGGAGCGGCAGCCGTGGTCGGCGGTGCGCTGCTCGCGCACGCCGCCAGCATGGCCAGGATCGGCAGCAGGCTCAGCGAGACATCTGTGCGATTCATTCAGTCCTCTCTGGATCGGTCACGAGCACCCCGAAATGCAGGGGTGAGAACGGCGGCGCCCTCCAATGCCCAGGGCGATCATGTGCGGGTGAAAGATACGACAAGGCCCGCCGCGGTGCGTGGACCGGGGCGGGCCTGATCGGAGCACGGTGGGGCTGCTAGGGCATCCGGAACTGCGGGGTGAGGATGATCTTCCCGGAGCCGGTCGTGTGGACGTTCTTGAACGTCATGTTGGGGTCAAAGACGAGACTGACCGGCACTGCTATGCCCGTTCCGTCATCTTCGACCGTGAGGCCCACGTTCGTGTTCAACCTGCCCGACGGGACCGTCACAGGATACCCCTCATCCACGTCTGGGTCCGGGTTCGCCGGGAAGGCCGCTTGCCCCTTGCTCTGGTCCGTCGCGAACCAGATCAGGGCCTCGCCGACGTTGATGCGGATCCTCTGATACTCGCCGATCGGGAGCTCCCCCTCGGCAAGCACGAACACGCTGTCGTCCTCGGTCGGAAGCGCCATCAGATCGATCCAGACGGGGGCGTCGATCGGCAGATCGGTCCAGTACCCGCAGCAACCATCGGGATCCGGGTCGGAACTCGGATCCGGATCCGGGTCTGGGTCAGGATCGGGATCGCTCGTGCAGTCCGAATCGCAGTTGAGGAAGGAGAGAGCGGTGACTTCCACCTGCAGCGACACGACGTCCCCCACAGCGATGCCTCCCATGCTGAGGAGCGCCGTGCCGTCGAATCCGGCACTGGCCAACGCCGAGCCGTCGAGTTGCATCGAAACCGTGACCGGCGCCGTATCGTTCACACCCGATGTGTCCGAGCACGCCACTGCCGAGACGGCCAATCCCGCAACGAGGGCCATTCCAACAAGCCGCTTCATGAAGAGCCTCCTACTGAGGTACGTCTGCAATCTTAAGAGGGTGATCCACGGGAGAGACGGATCCACGGGTGAAAAGGTAACGGGGCCCCGAACCCCCCTCGGGTCACGGAGCCCCTGCCGATGCAAACCGGAGCCGAGCCGCGCCCTACCGCACAACGTGAAGGGCCTCCTGCCGGCGGAGAATCCACTCCATCCGGCCGGCCGGCGTCAGCTCCGCATCTTCCTCGAGCATCATCCGTACCTTCTGCCCGTTCCATTCTGGAACGGATGTTTGGGCCTGGAGCTCGATCGAGTACCACGTAGCTGCCCTGACCTTCACGTCCCCACGGCCCGGCACGCCGTCCTGGCGGTCCCACAAGCCGATCAGGGGGCCGGCGCCATGGCCGTGCTCGCCGACCGGGTGGGAATAGACCGTCCCGTCGATCCCGTCAGCCCGCATGGCGTCGAGGCTGGCATGCAACACATCGTTGCCCGTTCTCCCAGGGCGGATCTCGGCCATCACGATGTCCTGGAGTCGGTTGGCCGTGGCCAGAGCCCGCTGGAGCCCTGCGGGCGGCTCCGACTCTCCCTCGCGCAGCACGTAGCCCATGTGCTGTGTGTCCGTGTTGAGCCGCAGCGCGGTGACTCCGATGTCGCAGTGCAGGACGTCGCCGCGCACGATGACCGGCGCCGAGGAATCGGCCATGCTCACACCCTGGCGCTGCACATCGACCGTCGGTTGGAACCACGTAGCCAGCCCGAGGTCATTGATGCGCTGGCGGAACCACCACACGACGTCCTCCGTCGTGGTGACGCCCGGGGTAATGACCTCGCTCGAGAACGCGGTGGCGATGAGATCGTGCGCCAACTCCTGCATCCGGTGGAAGGTGGGGCCCATCCCGGGTACGCGCACCGCGAGATAGTCGAGGGCCAGCGTCTCGGCGCGGCGCACGCGCCGCATGAGCTCGGGCCCTAGCGCAGACTGGAGCTGCTCCCACTCGCCTGCCGAGAGTCCGTCGGCGAAGTTGTGATCGTGTGAGATGTTCACGGCGATCGTCGCCGGGTCGCGCTCGCGAATGACGTCGGCCACCGCGCGCCACTGATCAGGGCCCCAGAACTCGCGGGGCCGTCCGTCGGGTGCCTGCTCGGTGGCACGCAGCGCCTCGTACGCTCCGTTCTGCGACGAGCCACCGATGGCGATCCGATCCACGGCCGCCTCGCCACGATCGTGGAAGAGGTAGACGGTCCGGCGCCGCGCGGCGAACGTCGTCGGCGCCACGAGGGCCTTGAACAGCGGATCCTCGTTGTACTCCCGCATCGGGATGACCCACATCTCAACCCCATGCTCACGCATGAGTGTTGGGAGCACCGTCTCGAGCCGTTCCTCGAGCCACTCCTGCTGCAGATCCGCCTGATCGCGCAGGGTGCCGAGCGGACGCTCGGGCACGGGTCCCTGACCGGCGATCGGGCCGGGCACGAGAAGCGTGAGCGCCGCTGCGGTGAGCGCGCGTCGTGCGTTCATGGGTCTTTCCTCCCTGAGGTCGGAGTCCGGCCGGCGCGCAGCGCGCACCTTCCGAGGATGCGTGTCGCGGGAGAAGATAGGATGGACCGAGGCGTACGGCCACGGCCGCGGACGGGACGCACACGGACGGGCCTCATGGATCCTGACGAGTCATCACTCCTCGAGCCGTCAACCGCGGGGATGCTGGCCATGGTGGATGCAGCCATGGCGAAGATCGTCGAGTACGTCGAGTCGCTGCCGGATCAACCCGCGCACGACCTCGCCGACGCCGAGCGCGTCGCCCGCTCGCTGGCCGAGCCGTTGCCCGAGCGCGGCATGGCGCTGGATGACGCGCTCGATCTTCTATTCGACCGGGCGGTCCCCGTCGGATTCAACACGGCGGGGCCGGGCTATCTCGCCTACATCCCTGGCGGCGGGCTGTTCCACAGTGCCGTGGCCGACTTGATCGCTAGTGCCGTGAACCGCTACATCGGCGTCTGGCTGGCCGCACCCGGGCTCGTCCAGCTCGAAGCCAACGTGATCCGCTGGCTCGCAGACATCGTGGGGTTGCCGGAAGGATCCCTCGGCATCCTGACGTCCGGGGGGTCGCTCGCCAACCTCTCGGCCGTCGTGACTGCCCGCACCGATCGGCTGCCGACCGACTTTCTCCGTGGGACGATTTACGTTTCTGACCAGGTCCATCACTCGATCATCAAGGCGGCGATGCTCGCAGGGTTCCCGCTGGAGCGGATCAGGTCGGTCCCGTCGGACGAGCGGTTCCGGATCAGGCTGGACGTACTTGCCGATTGCATCGACGAGGACCGGCGCGCCGGCCTGCTGCCGTTTCTCCTAGTGGGAAGTGGCGGGACGACCAACACCGGAGCGGTGGACGACCTCTCGGGGCTCGCCGAGATCGCCCGGCAACAACGGCTCTGGTTCCACGTGGACGCGGCGTATGGTGGGTTCTTTGCGCTGACTGAGCGGGGCAGGGCCGCGCTCCGAGGCATGGAACGGGCCGATTCCGTGACCCTCGACCCCCACAAGGGACTGTTCCTGCCGTACGGAACGGGCTCCCTGCTGGTTCGAGACGGTGAGTCTCTGCGGCGCGCCCACGCAGTCGGGGCGGCGTATATGCCGGCCATCCAGGACCCGGGGGAGTTCCTCGACTTTTGCGAGCTCTCGCCTGAGTTATCCCGGCCGTTCAGGGGACTCGGCGTTTGGCTGCCCCTCAAGCTGCTCGGAGCTGTGGCGTTCCGCTCCGCACTTGACGAGAAACTAGATCTCGCACGGGTGGCGGCCCAGGGTCTCGAGGCCATCCCCGGAATAGAGGTAGTCGCCGAGCCGCAACTCTCCATCGTCCCCTTCCGGGCAGGCACCGCCGCTATGCTCGATAGCGACCGCGACGCCGCCAGCCGCTGCCTGCTGGAGGCAGTGAACCGGCGGCGGCGGGTCTACCTGACGAGCACGACAGCCGGCGGGCAGCTCCTGCTCAGAATCTGCGTGCTCTCCTTCCGTACCCACCGGGACCGGATCGCGGCGTGTCTCGAGGACATCCGAGCCGCCGCAGCCGAGGTAGGGATCGGCTGAGCAACCCTGCGGCGGCCGTCCTGGCAGGGCACTCTGTAAATATGGCAAACACAACGCCTTAGCCAGGCGGTTTCTCTGCAAGAAAGGCAGACTTGGCTGGCACTGCGGTTGCTTTGCCTTCGGAACGAGCCGCCGCGCGGGATGCGGCGACCACCCAACGTGAAACGCATCAGTGGAGGTGACGCAACCATGTTGTACCCGACGCTTTGGAACCGGCCGCAGACGAATGTCTGGGATGAGATGTTCAATATTCGGAACGAGTTCGACCGTCTGCTGGGCCGGTCGGAGACCCAGGTCGGTGGCGCCTGGTGCCCCGTGGTCGATGTGCGGGAGAGCGAAGACGCGCTGACCATGCAGGCTGAGCTTCCCGGCGTGACGCTCGACGATGTGGATGTCAGCGTCGAGAACGGGGTGCTCACGATCAGCGGTGAGAAGAAGCAGGAGGTCCGCGAGGGTCAGGAGGGTTCTGACTACCATCTCGTGGAGCGGCGGTACGGCCGCTTCGAGCGGCGGTTTGCGCTGCCCCGGTCCGTGGATGCGGAGAACGTGGCGGCGGATTTCGAGAACGGCATCCTGACCATCACGCTGCCGAAGGCCGAGAGGGCCAAGCCACGCCGGATTCAGGTGAAGGGCGGCAAGTAAGTCACGCACGGCACCTGACGGATCGGAGGAGTCCGGGCCAAGCCCGGGCTCCTCTTCGCTTGTGGGGTGGTGTGCCCCCCGCCCGCCGAGGAGCTGGTCGCGTAGGCCGTTCGGTCTGGGTAGAATGGACACAGGATCGGTGGGATTGGGGTGTCCGCCACTTCCGAGGAGCGTATGCCCGCGTCAGTCGTGATCGCATTGGCCGAGCCGTTCGTCCGCATCGGGGTCGACGTCACGGTGCGCGGTGCAGAGGACTTCGACGTGGTCCGGACCGTGGAGGAGATCGCCGACATCGTGCCGGCGGTACGCGAGTTCGAGCCGGATGTGCTGATCCTCGACTCACATTTCCAGCAGGCCGACGCACGGCTCATGCGGAACGTGCTCGACGCCAGGCCCGACTGCAACGTCCTGGTCCTGGTGGACCATACGGACGAGCAGTGCACCGTGCGGCGGTTGCTCGCGGGGCCCCCGGACCACTGGCCCGACCGAGACGCCATCGACAGCCTGCGCGAGTGCTGTCTGCTGGCGTTCCGGGAGTCCGCACGAGGCTGCGTTCCGAAGGCCTCCACGCCCGATCGGCTGCTCCACGCGCTCCGCACGATCGTCGACGGGGGGGTATGGGCTGGGCCCGGGCTCTCGCAGTATCTGCTCGAGTTGGTGCGGCCGAGCCAGCCGCCGCCCGAGCCGGCGCATCGGCTCACGCGGCGTGAGCTGGATGTGATCGGCCTCCTGGTCGAAGGACTCAGCAACCGGGAGATCGCGGAGCGGCTGGGGCTCAGCGAGCAAACGGTCAAGAACCACATCGCCCGGATCATGGCGAAGGTCGAGGTGCGCAACCGGGTGGAGTTGGTCCTCTACGCAGTCCGCGAGCGCTTGGCGTAAGCCCGACGCCCGCGCGGCAGGGGGGCATACGCCGCAGCCGTTTCCTGCGATCCCTCGCAACTGCAACTTTGCCATCTGATCGGCCCCGGCGTACCGCTGGCGGACCGGTGCGCGCTACGGCCCCGATCGCTGCCATCGGAACGCCGCGGCACGAAACGGCGTCCCGCAGATAGCGCCTCCGCCCCCGTCGGACCGAGTTCCGGGAACGTGAAGCGAGCGCCCGCCCGATCTCGACGATCGAGCGGGCGCTCGCGGGCCGCCTCACGTCCGGTGCTTCAGGCCTTGACTGGCTCCGGCGCTTCCCGATCGTGCTCGACCCGGTCGTCGAGCTTCACGCCGCCGCGCTCTTCCCGCACGATCCGCGAGTACAGCGTGAGGTCACGGTCGAACAGGAACTTGAACAGCAGGCGGGTCCACGAGGAATGGGACGACAAGCGGTCGTACACCTCCGGCGCGGTCTGCTTGATCTTCGGCAGGTTGTTCCAAGGAACCGAGGGGAAGTCGTGGTGCTCGTTGTGGTAGCCCACGTTGAGCGCAACCTTGTTCAACTTCCCGTAGTAGCTGTAGGTTTCCTGCTCACCACCCTCCACGAGGAAGTGCCGCTGCACCCACCGCGCGCCCAGGGGGTGCAGCCCGATGCCGAAGAAGAGCGACAGCACGAGGTACGCCAGTGCCTTCGGTCCGAACAGCACGAAGATCGCGATGTCGAACCCGAACTGCACGACCACGTTGAGGGTAGACCACCGGTCCCAGAAGGGGACTTCCTTGAGGCGCATCGGCCGGATCCCCTCGATGAGGGGGAAGAGCGCCAGCCACAGGGCCTTGCGCCACCAGGACCGTCCCACCAAGCGCGCCTCCCACGTGTAGGGGAGGTCGGCGTCCAGCTCGTAGACGCCCTGGAAGGCGTGGTGCTTGATGTGGTACTTGGTGAACGACACCGAGGCCGGCACGGCGAGCGGGAGGTTGGCGAAGATACCGGCCAAGATGTTGGGCGTCGCGCGCTTGAAGATCAGCTTGTGGGCGACCTCGTGGATCACCACGAACAGCGCATGGTTCGCGAAGGCGCCGACGAAATACGCGACGAGGATCACGAGCCACCAGGGTTGATTGCTCAACACGATGGCGAGGGCCGTCTGCACGCTGACGATCCCGACGGCGTACCAGAACGTCATCGGGTTCTTGCCGATCAACTTGCGGATCTCCGGGTGCTGCTTGAGCAGCGTCTTGGTGCGTTCGCGATGGGGCTCGGGGCGTGTGGAGTGCTTGAAGTCCAAATCGCGTGCGGTCACGAGTACTCCGGGAGCGGGAGAGGTGGTTTCGGGACGTGGTGTGGTGCTGAAGCGAAACATGCGGCGAAGTATCGATGATCGCTAGCCATCTCGTGCGCGCGGCGAACGATTCCCGAGCGGTGTTCCAGGACATGTTCGACACCGGGCCGTTGTCATGCCCTACCTTGTCGTGCGGCGCCCTGCATTGACGTTCGCCACCGAACGGGCCGTACGGAGCACTGGTGACGGTGTCGTACTTCCTGCGCGAAGCTCGTATGGCTGGCCTCTGGGAGGGGGCCATCCTGGCGCCGCGCGGACGCACGGTGAAGTTTCAGAGAACGCTGGCTCCACTGGAGGCTCGCCATGTCCCACCAGGACCAATCGCTCGAGGAGCGGTCGTGAAGCTCGACATGGTGTGGTTGCAGACTTGCTTTTCGGGGCATCGATGGCAGTCGTCTTGCTCCACTGCGGGCAGCCAATTGACCACAGCCATGCGTCGAGAAGGAGCGTGGTGGTCTTGAGGTAAGCGGCCGAACACCGGTACGGAGACGCGGGGTGCGGCTCAGCGACTGAGTAGGAAAGGAATGCATAATGAATGGCGTGACCCAACTCACCTGGCTCTTCCCAGTGCTTGTTCTCCTGGGCGTTGTCACCGTCGGGGTGGCGTTCTCCTTCATTCCGGTACGGCTCTGGATCGAGGCCTGGTTCTCGGGCGTGCGCATCGGGATGGGGACGCTGGTCGGCATGCGCCTCAGGAAGGTCAGTCCGGCAGCCATCATTCGTCCACTGATTGCCGCAACGAAGGCCGGACTTGATTTGCATGTCGACCAACTGGAAGCACACTACTTGGCTGGTGGGACCGTCGGCCGTGTCACACAAGCGCTCATCTCGGCGGACAAGGCGGGCATCGAGCTGCAGTTCCCAATTGCGGCTGCCATCGATCTCGCCGGACGGGACGTCCTCGAGGCGGTCCAGGTCTCTGTGAATCCGAAGGTCATCGAGACACCGAAGGTCACGGCCGTGGCCAAGGACGGCATTCAGTTGAGGGCA
>JBDHDN010000068.1:0-15057 GCA_039591485.1 Gemmatimonadota bacterium | reverse complement strand
GTCACTGGCCATTATCGTGACGGCGCGCCCGCTCCCCACCACTCCGGACAGACGCTCTACGCCCCACAGTGAGGTCGCCGCCTGTAGCTCACCCGCTACACGTAACGGCCCCTGATGGGACGTTGCGTCTCGCCAGTGTGCGTCGCGTGCATCCCGACGCGCTCTCTCGACACGAGCCCGGCACCGAGCAAAGTCCAGAAGCGCAAGATTCGTGCTCCCCAGAGCTTAGCAATATCGACAGTCCGAGTCTGTATTGGGGTCCGGCGTGCCCCGACGTCAGGCGAGGCCAAATTCCTTGATCTTCCGGTACAAGGTGCGCTCCCCAATGCCCAGCCGTTCTGCGGCTCGCCGCCTGTTACCGCCGCTCTCCTCGAGCGCCGCGGCGATGGCAGCACGCTCGACGTCCGACATGGTCATGCCGGATTCATAGAGGACCCGGCCGGCGGTCTGCTCCTCGTCCTCGGTCGGACCACCATGCCCTGTCAAGGCCGTCACATCCCACGCCTCAGCGACGTGTATCGGTTCGCGCGTGGCACGCCACTCATCCAGAACCTCGACTCGTGCCGGCTCTTCGTCGAACCGACGCCGCAACTCCTCGACCTGCAGCTTGAGATCCACGAGGCTATGCAGGATGAACTCCAGCTCCTTGCCGCCGAGATCCTGCGTGCCCTTCGGCAGGCGCATGGGAAGCAGCCGGGTCCCGCCCTCCCGCACGTCGGCCGGGATATCGGACGGCTGGATCTCCCGGCCTGGCGACAGCACCACCATGGACTCTATGAGGTTGCGCAGCTGCCGCACATTGCCCGGCCAGTCCGCGTCCACGAGAAGCTGCAGTGCCTCCGGACTGATGCCGCGGAACGGACGGCCGTGCTCTCGAGTGAGCTCGTGAACGAACCTTACGATCAGGATCGGGATATCGCTGCGCCGCTCTCGCAACGGGGGTAGGTAGATGCTGAGGACGTTCAGCCGGTAGAACAGATCGTCGCGGAACTCGCCTAGCGCGGTCGCCTCCTTGAGCGACCGGTTGGTCGCCGCGACGACCCGCACGTCCACCCGGATCGGCTGGGCACCCCCGACCCGGAAGAAGCTGCGATTCTCCAGCACGCGCAGCAGTTTCACTTGGAGCGACGGCGGCATCTCGCCGATCTCGTCGAGAAACAGCGTCCCCCCATCGGCCAGCTCGAACCGCCCGAGCCGACGTTCCGCCGCACCGGTGAAGGCACCCTTCTCGTGCCCGAACAGCTCGGACTCGAGCAAGGTGTCGGGAAGAGCTGCGCAGTTCACGGCGATGAATGGACCGTCACGTCGGGGCGACAGGTGATGTATCGCGTGCGCGACGAGTTCCTTCCCCGTTCCCGATTCGCCCTCGATCAGGACCGTGCTGGAGACCGGCGCCATCTGCTCGATCCGCACCAACACTTCCTGAATGGCGGCATTCTCACCGAGGATGCCGGTGTGCTCCTGCAACCGGCGCCGCGCAATCAGCCGGCCCGCGGCCGCCACGACATCGGCCGGCTCGGCCGGCTTCGCCATCCAGGCCGTGAGGCCGACCTCCCGAGCGACCTGGGCGGGATCGGCACCCGTGCCCTCGACGAGACCGAGTGTGGACACCGGCGCCTCGCGCGCGAGGCGCACGAGCAGCCGGGCACCGGGCTCGCGCAGCGCCCCCGTGAGCACGACCACATCCGGCTCGGCATCGCGGAAGACGCGCCTGGTATCGTCCTGTGACGAGATGAGGATGCTCTGGTACCCCGCCGCCTCAAAGGCCGCGTTGAGGGGCACTGCCGCCTCGAGGTCGTCCATCGTGAGTAGCACGCGATCGCTCATGCGTGATCCGTCTCCTGGTCCCGCAGCAGCTGCACCACGTGCTCGAGCACGGGTTCGAGGACTGCCAGCCCATCTCGAACGGCGGCGGGTGAGCCGGGGAGATTCACGACGAGGCACTGGGCGCGGGTCCCGGCAACACCGCGGGCCAGCACGGCACGCGGCGTCGATTCGGTCCCGGCTCGCCGGATGGCCTCGGCGAGGCCGGGCACTGCACGGTCGATCACTGCCTGCGTCGCCTCCGGCGTCACGTCCCGCGGCCCGAGCCCCGTGCCGCCCGTCGTCACGATCACGTCGGCGACCCCGCCGTCTGCCCATTGCAACAGCAGCGCCGCAATACGATCCGACTCGTCCGGGACCGTCGCGCGAGCCGCGAGCGCGTAGCCGCACTGGGCGATCCAGCGCTCGACCGCGGCCCCCGACACGTCCTCACGCCGACCCGAGGCGGCCCGATCGGACACCGTGAGCACCGCGACACGAACACGCACCGCCTGCCGTCCGTGTTCCGTCAGTCCTTGCGTACGCTGCCGCCCGTATAAAACGGCATCTTGACCACTTCCGCCGCCACTCGCTTGCCGCGGATCCCGATCTCGATCGCAGCCCCCGGGGTGACCGAGTGCGTCGGCAGAAAGGTCGTACCTATCCCCTGCTGTAGCGTGGGGCTGAACCCGCCGCTGCGCACGACATCGACCTTCCGGTCCTTCAGGTAGACCTCGTAGCCGTGGCGAGGGATCGCGCGTTCGACGCACCTGAAGCCTACCAGCCTGCGGTGCACACCCTTGTCCTTGACGGCGCGCAGTGCCTCGCGTCCCAGGAAGGGCGCACCCTTGTCGAGCTTCACGATCCAGCCCAGCCGGGCTTCGAGGGGGTTGACCGTGTCATCGATGTCGTTGCCGTACAAGGCATAGCCCATTTCGAGCCGAAGCGTGTCCCGCGCGCCCAGGCCGCACGGCGTGGCGCGGCCCGCACCGGCAACCGCGTGCCACAGGGTCGCCGCGTGGGCGGGCCGGAAGTACAGCTCGAAGCCATCCTCGCCGGTGTACCCCGTCCGCGCAACGAAGCACTCGACTCCCGTGACGTTCCCAACATCGAACCGGACGTTCTTCACCCGCGCATTGATGCCGCCCTTCTTGGACACCACGTGCGCCCAGTCCTTCTGCATGTTCGCCGCGTTCACGACCATCATGATGCGATCGTCGAACCGATAGATGATGCAGTCGTCGATGAACGTCCCCTGCTCGTTGAGCAGCGCGGTGTACTGCGCCTGTCCCTCGGCGAGCGCGGCGACGTCGTTACACGTGAGCCGATTGACCCAGGCGTTGCGGTCCGGCCCGGTGAACTCGAACTCGCCCATATGCGAGACGTCGAACACACCGACTGCGGTCCGCACCGCCTCGTGCTCCTTCGTGATGCCCTCGTACTGCACCGGCATCTCGTATCCGGCGAACGGGACCATCTTCGCCCCCGCCGCGACGTGCTGTTCGTAGAATGGGGTGCGCTTCAGCTGCTCGTCGTTCATGCATCCTCCCTTCCACCCATGAGTCTCGCCAGCAGCGCTTTCTGCACGTGCAATCGGTTCTCCGCTTCGTCGAAGACGCGTGACTGCGGACCCTCGATGACCTCATCGGTGACTTCCTCGCCCCGATGGGCTGGCAGGCAGTGCAGGAAGATCGCGTCGGAGGCGGCGTGGCGCATCAGTCCGGCATCCACCACAAAGCCCTTGAACGCCAGCCGTCTGGCATCCGTTTCCTCCTCCTGTCCCATCGATGCCCACACGTCTGTGTTCACCACGTGAGCGCCGCGCACCGCCTCCTCGGGATCCTCGTGAATCGACACGGCCGCGTGTTCCTGCGCTCGCTCGAAGATCTCCCGGTCTGGCTCGTACCCCTCCGGACACGCCAATCTCAGCTCGAAGCCGAGCACGCCGGCCGCGTGCAGCCACGAATTGGCCACGTTGTTGCCGTCGCCGATCCACGCGACGATCCGTCCGTCGAGGCTGCCGAACTCCTCGCGCGCGGTCATCAGATCGGCCAGGATCTGGCATGGATGCAGCAGATCGGTGAGACCGTTGATCACCGGTACGGTCGCATGCCGGGCGAGCTCTTCCACCTCCGCGTGTGCGAACGTGCGGATCATGATCCCGTCCACGTACCGCGAGAGCACCCGGGCGGTGTCCCTGATCGGCTCGCCACGCCCGAGTTGAAGGTCTCGGCTCGACAGGAACAGTGCGTGGCCTCCGAGTTGGTACGTGCCGACCTCGAACGAGACACGCGTGCGTGTGCTGCTCTTCGTGAACACCATCGCGAGCGTCTTGCCGGCCAGCGGTCGATCCCTGTACGCACCCGATTTCATCCGGCCGGCGAGGTCGAACAGCTCGAGAAGCTCCTCCGCGGTCAGATCCGGGATCTGGAGGAAGTCACGTTTCGGCATGCTTCACCAGGAAAGTGAGTCAAAATGACAGGTTGGCATTGAGATTGTAGCCGGCGTTGGCGCACCTGTAAAGGAGGAAGCGGTCCGTCAGAGCCCTGCGAAACACCCGTCTTCGGGACCCGCTCTTCAGCGGCGGGCGGGCGCCCGGCTCAGAGGATGTACTTGCGCAGGTCTTCGTCCTCGACAATGCGCATCAGGCGCTCTTGGACCGCGCCGGCATCGAATACGACCCGCTTCTCCGGCAGATCCGGCAACTCGAACAGCACGTCTTCCAGGAGGGTGGTCATCACCGTGTGGAGGCGCCGGGCACCGATGTTCTCGGTGCGCTCGTTCATGATGCCGGCGATGCGTGCCAACTCCCGCACACCGTCCTCGCTGAACTGGAGGTCTGCTCCGTCGGCTGCACAGAGGGCTTGATACTGCTTCACGAGCGAGTTCTCCGGCTCGGTCATGATGCGCACGAAGTCGTCCTGCGACAGCGACGCCAGCTCCACCCGGATCGGGAAGCGCCCCTGCAGCTCCGGGATCAGGTCGGACGGCTTCGAGACGTGGAATGCCCCGGCCGCCACGAAGAGGATGTGATCGGTGCGCACGTAGCCGTACCGGGTCTGCACGGTCGATCCCTCGACGATGGGCAGGAGATCGCGCTGCACCCCTTCGCGGGAAACGTCTGGGCCCATCTGCCCGCGCTCACCCGCGATCTTGTCCAGCTCGTCGACGAAGATGATCCCGTGGTTCTCGACCCGATCCAGTGCCTCGTTCACGACGTCATCCATGTCCACCAGCTTCCGCAGTTCCTCATCGACCAGGATACGGCGAGCATCGGACACTCGTACCGTCCGCCTCTTCGTGCGCTTCGGTAGCATGTCCTGAAGCATCTCGCTGAAGTTGATGTCGGGGCCTTCCATGCCCGGCCCGAACGGCATGAACTCCAGTCCGGGGAGCCCCTGCTGGGCAACTTCAACCTCGACTTCGCGCTCCTCGAGCTTCCCGTCACGCAGCAGGGCACGCAGCTTCTCCCGCGTGCGCCGCCGACGTTCCTCACTCTTCGCGTCCTCGTCCGACTCCCCAACGACCCGCTCGGCTTCGCCGGTCGCCGACACGACGAACCGGCCATGCCGCTCGTCGCTTGCCGCAGCGTCGTCGGCCTCCCCACCCTCCGCAGCGCCATCCGGCTCGACCCGCAGCACGCGTCCTTTGGGCTCCTGCTGCGGAGGCGGCAGCATCAGATCCAGCAGCCGCTCCTCGGCACGAGCCTCCGCAACAGGATAGACGTCGTCCTCACGCTCCCCACGCACCATGTTGATGGCCGAATCCACCAGGTCGCGCACCATCGACTCGACGTCGCGGCCGACATATCCGACCTCGGTGAACTTCGACGCCTCGACTTTGATGAACGGCGCCCCGGCGAGGCGTGCCAGGCGGCGGGCGATCTCCGTCTTCCCGACGCCGGTCGGGCCGATCATGATGATGTTGTTCGGCAGGATCTCGTCCCGGATGGTCTCCGGCGCCTGCTGCCGGCGCCACCGATTGCGGATCGCGATCGCCACCGCCCGCTTCGCGTCGTGCTGGCCAACGATGTAGCGGTCCAGCTCGGCCACGATCTGCCGAGGCGGCAACTCTTCCAGCCACGGGAGGGGCTCAGGCCCCTGGTCGGCCGCCTGCCGCTGCTCCTCGAGCGAGGTGGGCTCGGTCATCCGGTCTCCCCGGATTTCGCGTCGAGTTCGACGACAGAGATGTTGTGGTTGGTGAACACGCAGATGTCCGCGGCGATCGTCAGACTCCGCTCGACGATCGCCCTGGCGCCGAGGTCCGATCGGTCGAGCAGCGCGCGCGCCGCCGCCAGCGCGAAGTTGCCGCCGCTGCCAATGGCGAGGATCCCGTCGTCCGGCTCGATCAGCTCGCCGCTGCCGCTGATCAGATAGGCATGATTCTGGTTGGCGACCGCGAGCAGCGCCTCGAGTCGTCGCAGGACCCGATCGCTGCGCCAGTCCTTGGCCAGCTCCACAGCAGCCCGCGACAGGTTGCCGGGAAACCGCTCGATCTTCTCCTCGAACTTCTCGAACAGGGTGAACGCGTCCGCCGCAGCGCCGGCAAAGCCCGCGACGACCCGCCCCTTGCCGAGCGTGCGCACCTTGTTGGCATGCGCCTTCATGACCGTGTCGCCGACGGTGACCTGCCCATCTCCGCCCATCGCGACGCGTCCGTCCTTGCGCACGCTCAGGATCGTCGTTGCGCGCCAGCGTTCACTCGTATGCTGCAGCATGCTCGTTCCGCCTGTCGTGACCCCGGTTGCCGGTCCGCGATCGCAGCACTACGCCCGCGGATGCGCGTCGCGGTACACCTTCTTGAGCCTCGCGACACTCGTATGAGTATACACCTGGGTGGTGCTGAGCGACGCATGCCCGAGCAGTTCCTGTACGGCCCGTAGATCCGCTCCGGCGTCGAGCAGGTGGGTCGCGAAACTGTGGCGCAGCGTGTGTACGCGATATCCCGTGCCCTCGCCGACGGTGCGAAGAAACCGGGCGGTTGCGCGCTGCACTCCCCGGGGCGAGAGCCGCCGGCCTCGCCGGGACACGAACAGCGCCTGTCCGTCGGTGGGACCGGACGTTCTGCCGATGAGGCGCTCCCGCTCCGGTAGGTACCGCCGCAGGGCGGCCGACGCGTGCCGCCCGAACGGCAGCAGCCGCTCCTTCCGGCCCTTCCCCCGCACCTTGGCCTGCTGCGAAATGACGTCAACGTCACGGAGGTCCAAGCCAGCGACCTCCGACAGTCGCATGCCCGTGGAGTAGAACAGCTCGAGCATCGTCAGATCCCGCACCGGGCCGAAGCCGCCGTTCTCGGCAAGTGCCTCTGCATACTGGAACATCGCGTCGATCTGCGAGCGATCGAGCACCTGCGGCAACCTCCGCTCGAGTCGGGGCAACCTGAGCCCTTTCGCCGGGTTCTCCTCGAGACCGTACCGCTGCCCGAGGAAGCGGTAGAAGCTGCGGGCGACCGACAGGGCGCGCGCCACCGAGCGCTTCGCCAGGCCCCGGCGCGTGAGCTCCCCCATGAACGACCGGAGCGCCAGACGGTCGACGCTTCGCCAGTCCCACCGCCCGGCACCACCGTAGTACCGATCGCAGAAGACCTCCAGCTCGGCGAGGTCCCGCATGTAGGCCTTGACCGTATGGGGAGAGTCGTTCCGTTCCTTGGCGAGGTACCGTCGAAAGGCCTTGGCCTCCGGGCGCGCCGGCCCGGGGTCGGACGCCGCTGAGGGAGGCATCACACGGGCAGCGCGAGCACGTCCGTCGCGAACGTGTCCATCGCTTCAAGCGCGCGTGCCGCGAGCGACTCGCGCTTGCGAC
This sequence comes from Gemmatimonadota bacterium, assembly GCA_039591485.1. Classification (GTDB taxonomy): domain Bacteria; phylum Gemmatimonadota; class Gemmatimonadetes; order Gemmatimonadales; family GWC2-71-9; genus JAOTVV01. The sequence goes on along the minus strand of JBDHDN010000068.1, from coordinate 7,453 downwards.
GCTTGTCACGGATCGGCCGGTCGAGCGGGGGGAGCAATCCGAAATTCGCGTTCATCGGCTGGAAATGCTCCGGTGCACACCCTTGAACGTAACGCATCAACCCCCCGAGCATCGTGGCGGCCGGAGGCACCGCGGGATCCTCACCCCCGAGCACACGTGCGAGGTTCACCCCGGCGAGCAGACCCGTCGCAATCGACTCGGTGTATCCTTCGACTCCCACGAGCTGCCCGGCGAAGAGGGTGCGGGGATCGTCCCGGAGCGAGAGATGGGCGGTGAGGGCTGCGGGCGTGTTCAGATACGTATTGCGATGGATCGAGCCGTACCGGTAGAACTCGGCATCGCGCAGTCCGGGCAATGTGCGGAAGACCCGACGCTGCTCCGGAATCCGGAGCCGGGTCTGGAATCCGACGAGGTTCCACATCTGCCCAGCGCGATCCTCGCGCCGCAATTGCACCACGGCGTGCGGCTCCCTGCCCGTGTGCGGATCGGGCAACCCAACCGGCTTGAGCGGACCAAACCGGAGGGTTTCGCGTCCTCGAGTAGCCATCTCCTCGATCGGGAGACAGCCCTCGAAGTACGGGACGGAATCGAACTCGTGCGAGACGTGCTGATCGGCCGACAGCAGCAGATCGACGAAGCTCTCGTACCCATCGCGCTCGAGCGGGACATTGAGGAAGTCGTCCCCGTCACCCTTGCCGTACCGGGAGAGCCGGTACAACGGACCCTCGTTCAGCGACTCGGCACTCACGATCGGCGCGATGGCATCGTAGAAGGCGAGCTGCTCTACCCCGAGCCGTGTGGTGATCGCATCCGCCAGGGCATCGGAGGTGAGCGGGCCGGTCGCCACGATGCCGGGTGACGGGATCTCGCGCACCTCCTCACGCACCACGGTGATGCGCGGATGGGAGTTGACACGCTCGGTCACTTCGCGGCTGAAGACGTCGCGGTCAACGGTGAGCGCCGCACCGCCGGGGATCCGCGCCGTATCGGCCGCCAGCATGAGCAGCGAGCCCAGCCGGCGTAGCTCCGCTTTTAGCAGTCCGTGCGCGTTGACGAGTTCGAGCGACTTGAAGGTATTGCTGCAGACGATCTCTGCGAGCCGATCGGTCTGGTGGGCCGGCGTGCTCCGCGCGGGCCGCATCTCGCGGAGGGTGACGTCTACGCCCCGTTCGGCGAGCGCCCAGGCTGCTTCGCACCCCGCGAGCCCGCCACCGACGACGGTCGCCTTCACGCGGAGGTCGTCTCGACCGTTTCCCCCTCGACGGTGAATTCGTGCTCGCACTTGAGGCACTTCCGGTACTCACCCCTGGTCTTCGTCACGCGCCGTTCGGCACCGACGGTACCACACTCGGGACACGTATCCGGGACGGGCCGGTACCAGGTGGAGAAGTCGCACTCGGGATAGCGCGTGCAGCCATAGAACGAGCGGCCGCGCCGTGTGCGTCGCTCCGACAAGTCGCCGACGCCGCACTTCGGACACGTGACACCGAGCGGAATCGGGCGGGTGTGCTTGCACTCGGGATAGCGCGTGCAGGCGAGGAACTCGCCGTAGCGTCCGGTCTTGATGACCATGGGCGCGCCACACTCCGCGCACACTTCATCCGTCGGACGATCGGGTACCTTGTCGCGCTTGAGCGGCTTGGTGTAGCGACAGTCGGGATAGTTGGTACAGGCGATAAACGGACCGAACCGCCCACTCTTGAGGGTCAACTTTCCACCGCACTCGGGACACGGCTCGTTCTCGAGATCGCCAACATCGTGTGCCTCGCGGATCAGCGCCGCGGTGTCCACCGATGCGAGCGCCTTCTCGAACGGCTCGTAGAAGTTGTGCAGCACGGTCTGCCAGCCAAGCGCACCTTCCTCGACCTTGTCCAGCTCATCCTCCATCTCGGACGTGAACTCGACGTTGAAGATGTCGGGGAACCGGCTCACCATGACCTTCGTCACGGTCTCGCCCAGGTCCGTCGGCACGAACCGGCGACGGTCCATTTGAACGTAGTCACGGTCCCTGAGCGTGGAGATGATCGAGGCGTACGTGCTGGGTCGGCCGATGCCGTCGCCCTCGAGCTCCTTGACCAGGCTCGCCTCGCTGAAGCGCGGCGGCGGTTCGGTGAAGTGCTGGCTCGGGGTGATCTGGTGCACGGCCGCCTCGTTACCCTTGTCGAGTGCCGGAACCGGCGAGAGATCCTCGAACGTCGTCTCGTCGCCCGCTTCCTTCGCCTCGGTGTAGAGCACGTGAAAGCCGTCGAACACCGGTACCGAGCCGGTGGACCGAAACAGATACCCCTTCACGTCGAAATCGATGGTCGTCGTATCGTAGACCGCCGGGGTCATCTGGGAGGCCACGAAGCGTTGCCAGATGAGCTGGTAGAGCCGAAACTGGTCCTGCGACAGGAAGCGCTTCACGGCGTCGGGGCGGCGCGCGACATCGGTGGGTCGGATGGCCTCGTGCGCCTCCTGCGCCCGGGCGCCGCGCTTGGCACCATAGCGATTCGGTTGCGCCGGCAGGTAGGCCGTGGGATAGTGCTCGGCGATGAACGCGCGGACGGCGTCGATCGCCGTGTCCGCCACCCGTGGCGAGTCGGTCCGCATGTAGGTGATGAGTCCGACGGCACCCTCCGCACCCAACTCTACCCCTTCGTACAGCTCCTGGGCCGCCCGCATCGTCCGGCGCGCGGAAAAGCCGAGGCGTTTCGACGCCTCCTGTTGAAGCGTACTGGTGATGAACGGGGCGCTCGGCTTACGACGGCGCTGCTTGCGTTCCACCGCGGAAACGACGAACGGCTCCCCGGTGACTGCATCGACCACTTCCCGTGCGTCCGCTTCGCGGGGGAGACTCGGCTTCTCTCCGTGCACGCGGTGCAGCTTGGCGCCGAATTGCTTCCGCTGTGCCTCGAGCTCGGCTTCGATGGTCCAGTACTCTTCAGGCTTGAAATCGCGGATCGCCTGCTCGCGCTCCACGATCAGCCGGAGGGCCACCGTCTGGACGCGGCCGGCCGACAGGCCGCGCTTGACCGACTTCCACAGGAGCGGGCTCGCCTTGTAACCCACCAAGCGATCGAGAATCCGGCGTGCCTGCTGCGCCTCCACCTTCTGCTGATCGATGGCAACGGGATTCCGCACCGCTTCCTGGATCGCGCCCTTGGTGATCTCGTGAAACAGCACGCGGCCGACTCGGCCGCCGTTGCCCACCTGGTCGGCGACGTGCCATGCGATGGCCTCGCCCTCACGATCGGGGTCGGTGGCCAACAGCACCTGCGCGGCGTCTTTGGCGGCGCGCTTGATGGCGGCCAACTGTTTGCCTTTACCCCGGATCGTCACGTACTTCGGCTGGAAGCCCTGCTCGACGTCCACACCCAGCTCACGCTGGGGCAGGTCGCGTACGTGACCGACCGTCGCCTTCACGATGAAGCCGGACTGGAGGTACTTGGAAATCGTGCGGGCTTTGGCCGGGGACTCCACCACGACCAGGGTCCTGCCACCAGGTGTGGTCCTCGCCGCCGCCTTCGGCCGCTTCGTCGCAGTGGGGCGGCCGGGCACTCGCTTGGTACGCTTCGTCGTGGTCGCCTGCTTCTTCGCCGCGCCGCCGGACTTCCGCTTGGCTGTCTTCGCGGGCGCCTTCTTTGGAGGCGTTCGGGACGACGTCGTGCCTCTGGTAGCGCGCTTGGTGGTCTTCTTGGGCATTCCTTTAATACCGCCTATGGCCGCTCGTGCATCTGCTGCGGCAGAATCGTCGGTCGATCGAGAACCGTGGGACCGCAGGTCCCGGTTCCCGAGGCTCAGAGGGCCGGGGCGGCGATCGATGGCTGCCCAGGCCCGATGTCATAAACCAAGCTTTGACAACATGTTGCACGCGTGCGACCAGACCATTCGGCACAGCCGTTCGCGGGGCGCATTATTACCTCCGGGCGGTGGAACGCGCAAGCGCCCGGGTCCCCCGCTGGCGCGCCGTGTCTCAGGCCCGGAACGGCCGAACCCGGCCACGGGGGCCGGGCTCGGGTCGGGAACACCGCGGGGGACGGCGCGGGCCGCCCCCCGTGCCCTACGGGATCAGAAATCGTTGTCCGGGATGTCCAGAATGTGCGGCGTCACGAGGATCAAGAGATCCTGGCGGACTTCCCTGCGCCGCGTCACGCCGAACAGGTTACCGACGATCGGCAGGTCGACCAGGTACGGGATGCCGCTCTTGGTGACCGAGACCTGCGTCTGCGTCAGACCACCGATGACGGCCGTTTGGCCGTCATCGACCAGCACCTGACTGGTAGCCTCGCGGGCGGTGAAGGCGAACCCGAGATCCGTGTCGACTTCGCGGAACGACGAGTTCTCCGCGTGGATGTCGAGCAGCACCTTGCGGCTCGCCGTCACGTGTGGCGTGACGTCGAGCCGGATACCCGTTTCGACCAGATCGATACTCGCGGCACCCGGTCCTGCGGCCGCGGCATCGATGACACGAATCGGCGTCTTGTCACCCACGAGGATGGTCGCCTGGTGATTGTCCGATACGCTCACGACCGGCTCGGCCTGCTCGTCGGCGAGCTGCGCAGACTGCAGAGCCTGGATCCACGCGGAGAACGAAAACCGGCCGACGGCCACTGAGAAGAGCACATCGAGCGCCGTGCCGGGCAGTGGGGCATCCGCGTTCGCCACGCCGGCAATGACATCGCCACCAATGTCCACCACCGCCGGCCGCTGGTTCGGGTCGTACGGCTGGAAGGCATCCTGCACGCCGTCGCCGTCCGTATCGAAACCGCGAGTGGGGTCATCGCGCGGGATCACGGTGTTGAAGAACGCACCGCCGTTGTTCCCGTCGGCCCAGTCATACTGGATGCCGAGGTCGAGCACGTCGGTGCGGCTCACCAGGATGATCTTGGCCTGGATCGATACCTGCGGCGTCTGCAGATCGAGCCGCTCGACCAATTGCTCCATGTTCACGAGGCGGCTCGGCACGTCGGTGATGACGAGGCTGTTGGTCCCCGTATCGGCGACGACCTTCCCGCGGTCGGACTTGGCACCCTCCAGCACGGAGATGAGCGAGCTGGCACGTGCGTAGTTGACCCGCATGATGCTCGTGTTCAGCGGCTCGAGCGAGTCGCGCTGGGCGAGCGACTGCTGAGTCGCGACGCGGATGATGCCGTAGTCGTCCTCCTCCGCCGCGAGGCCGTAGGACTGGAGGATGGCCTGAAACGCGACATCCCACGGCTGGTTGCGGATCCGGGCAGTCACGTACCCGTCGACGTCCTTCCCAAGCACGATGGTCTTGCCGCTCAGCTCCGCGAAGCCTTCCATAACTTCGGCAATCGACGCGGAGTCGTAGGATGCCGTCACGACCGGCTGCTGCGACTGGAGCACTGGGGCCGCCGGGGCCGCGTACGCGGGACGACCCGCGGGCGGCGCATCGACGGTGAGCGACGACCATGCCCGGAAGCTGCGATCGGCCCCCAGGCTGATGCGGATGGCACCGTCGGCATACTCGAGCTCATAGTCGCGTAGTGCGTCGAGCTCCAGCACGATCCGTACGACGTCCGGTTGGTACTGCGCCGAGCGGATGTTCAGGATCCCGGCGCGGTTCTCGCCGTCGTAGAGCACGGCGCCGGCATCGAGCGTCGCCCCCATGACATCGATCACCAGTCGTGCCGGGTTGTCGAGTGTGAAGTCCTGGACGCTCACGCTGCCCGTCACGTCGATCACGACGAGAGCGCGCCCGGCGCCCGGCAGTACGCTGACGGCCTTCACCTCTCCCGGGTCCGCAATGGCCCGGGGCGTCAGAAGAGCGAGCCCGACGAGTGCGAGCACGATTGACCGCTTCATGGGGTTTCCTCCCGCCTGCCGCGCAGCCGGAGCGACATCTGTCGTTCGACGCCAAATTCCTGGATCGTGAGAAGTACTGTATCGGTGCGAATGGCCGTGACCCGCAGGCGACCGAGCTCATCGCCCACCCGCACGGTGTATCGCTTCTGCATGGTCGTGTCCCGCAACACCGCGACGCTGCCGCCCGGGTAGCGCGGGTCGTAGTTGATCGCGGTCACCCGCAAGTCTTCGATGAGAGGTCGGACATCGCCCGAGCGCAGCAGCGAAACGAATGGATCGCGCCCGGCACCCCGATAGTTGAAGACCTCGCGCATCAGCCCCGTCTCCGGCACCACCGCCACATCCTCCTGCTGGCCCGGTGCTGTGGTGCTCGTCGTCGCTGCCGGCTCGGCGGCGACGATCTCGCCGGTGGGCGTGCCCGGCGGGGGCAGTTCCTCCTGGCACCCCACGAGACCGAGCCCGGCCAGCAGCCAGAGCATTCCCTTACTGACTGTCACTGGTCCCTCCCGCCGTCGGCGACTTCACGAAGGTTCGGAGCATGAAGTTGGCCTGCAGCAGCGCGCCCGTGGTATCGGCGTAGAGCTGGGCCTGCGGCGGCGCAGCCGGGGTGAGCGCGATGTCGTACGGCACCATGATCCGCGGGAGCGATGCCACGTCCGACAGGAACTCACCGATCGCGTCGTAGTGCCCGAAGACCGACAACCGATAGCGGTAGATCTCGAACGCACCGGTCGGTTCCTGGGACTGCCGCGCGAATTCCGCGATGTTCACCCCGCGCAATGCCGCGCGAGCCGCGATGTCGTCGATCAGCTGCGGGACTTCGTTGTCGGTCGGCACGAGCTGCCGCATGAGTCCGAGCGACTGCTCGTACGCGGCGATGCGCTCGTTGAGCTGCTCGACGGTCCCCTGGGCCAGATCGCGCTTGGCTGCCTCGATCCGAGCCTCGAGCGAGTCGACCTCGCTCTGGAGAATCCGGGTCTCCTCGACCTTCGGTTCACGCCACAGGAACCAGAAGGCTGCGGAGGCACCGATCGCGATCACGATCAGCAGCATCAGGAGACTGCGACGATCTCTTTCGGTTAGCGCCACGTGTCCTCCCCCCTACCTAACCGACTCGATGACCGGGACGGTACGTATGAAGGCCGAGTCCGCCTCTTGGAACGTGGCGGTGATGCTGAACGCGCGCATCGCCTTCTCCTCCTCGACGACCGTGGTGGCCGGCCCCTCGACGACGTTCGTGAACCACGGCGACGCCGCAAGCCGACGCAGAAATCGGGTGTACGCCTCGATCTCGGATGTCCGGCCGGCCACTTCGAACCGCACCGGTGGTGGCGGCGGCTGGATCGAATCGTCGACGATCATCAGCGGCTGGGGCACGTGCTGAAGCGACACCAGCCAGGAATAGTCCGGCAGCGCACGCGTGACCTCTTCCATCACGTGCGGCCAGATGTAGCGGTCGCCGTCGATCTCCCGAATGGCGGTCAACTCGGCCACCAAGGAGTCGCGCAGCCGCTCCGCCTGCCGCTTGGCGAGGATGAGGTTCTGGTAGCGCCGTGCCTCCACCCTGAGCCGCTCGGCATCGGATCGCAGCAAGGCCAGCTGCGCCTGCTGGACCGTGAACAGCGAGCCGATGAACAGCACGGCC
>JBDHDN010000067.1:0-12253 GCA_039591485.1 Gemmatimonadota bacterium | reverse complement strand
CGATGTCGGCGAAGTCCTCGAGATGTCGGACCGTGAGTGCCCGGCTGAAGCCCGTGTGGTGTGCGCCTCCGGCCAAGATCCAGGCACCTGCCGCGGTCTTCAGGTCGGGCCGCGGCCGCCACACCGCGCGCGCGACCGGCAGCCGTGGCAACGGCTCAGGTGGCGGTACCACGTCCACTTCGTTCACCACCATGCGGAACCGATCGCCCAAGTCGATCAGCGTGGCATTCACCGCCGGCCCGTCCTGGGCGTCGAATACGAGCCGAACGGGATCGGCCTTGGCGCCGATGGCCAGCGGATGGATCTCCAGTGACGGCTTCGCGGGACTGGAGATCGACGGACAGACCTCGAGCATGTGCGCGCCTAACACCATCATGTCGACGGGGGCCAGATGATAGGTGTAGTCCTCCATGAAGGACGTGCCACCCTCGAGCCCGGCGGCCATGACCTTCATGGCCCTGACCAGCGCCGCAGTCTTCCAGTCACCCTCGGCCCCGAACCCGTACCCGTCGGCCATGAGCCGCTGCACGGCGACCCCGGGAAGCTGCTGCAAGCCGTGGAGGTTCTCGAACGTGTCGGTGAATCCCGTGAATCCACCGTCCTCGAGGAAGGCACGAAGTCCCAGCTCGATCCGGGCGGCATCGCGCAGCGATGCGTGCCGTTCCCCTGCCGGGCGCAGTTCCGGTACTATCTCATACTCCTCCGCGTACACCGCGACGAGCGCGTCGACTGCCGGCTCGTCCACGGCGTCGACCTGCACCGCCAGGTCGCCCAATCCGTATCCATGTACGGCATACCCCAGGCGCACCTCCGCTTCGACCTTGTCGCCTTCGGTCACGGCGACCGCACGCATGTTGTCGCCGAATCGCGCGATCCTGGCGCCCTGGGCATCGTGCCACCCGCACGCCGCCCGACACCACGTGCCGAGCTCCGCCAGCAGCGCCGCGTCCTCCCAGTGCCCGACGATCACCTTTCGTGACAATCCCATGCGCGTGCAGAGATAACCGAACTCGCGATCGCCATGCGCCGATTGGTTCAGGTTCATGAAGTCCATGTCGATCGTCGACCACGGAATGTCCCGGTTGAACTGCGTGTGGAGATGCACGAACGGCTTGCGGAGCGTGTTCAAGCCGCCGATCCACATCTTGGCCGGTGAGAACGTGTGCATCCACAGGATCAGACCGACACAGGCATCGGCGGCGTTCGCGGCGGCGCAGAGGTCACGGATTGCATCCGGCGTAGTCAGCACGGGCGTCGTCACCACCCGTACGGGCATTCCGTCCGTCCCGGCGAGGAACCGGCCGATCTGCCGCGCATGCTCCGCGACTTCACCGAGGACGTCGTCACCGTAGAGGTGCTGACTGCCGGTGACGAGCCACACTTCGTATCGTCGAAGATCGATCATCGCCTAGCTCTGTCCATAGTACGCGTCCCGGCCGTGCTTTCGCTCGTAGTGCTTGTCGAGGACGTGCCGCTCCAGCTCGGGCGCGTTCGCATCGATCGCATACGTTCCGACGGCCATTGCAGCGACGAGCTCGAGCGTCACCGCGGTCTCCACGGCGGCGGGGACGTTGGTGCCCCAGGTAAACGGACCGTGTCCCGCCACCAGAACCGCCGGGACCGCCGAGGGATCGAGGTCCGCGAACCGCTCGATGATGATCCGTGCCGTGTTGGCCTCGTAGGCGTGCTCGACTTCTGCGTCGCTGAGCGGACGCGTCACCGGCACTGGGCCGTGGAAGTGATCGGCGTGGGTGGTACCGAGGCAGGGGATCTCACGGCGGGCCTGCGCGAACATCGTGGCGTATCGGCTGTGCGCGTGCGTGATGCCGCCGATGCGCTCGAAGTGCCGATACAGGGCCAGGTGGGTCGGCGTGTCCGTCGACGGCCGCAGCTCGCCCTCGACGACGGTGCCGGCGAGATCGACGACCGGCATGTGGTCCGGCTGGAGGTCGCCGTAGGGTACCCCACTCGGCTTGATCACCACATATCGCCTGCTGGGATCGATGCCACTCACGTTCCCGAAGGTCAGCTGCGCGAGGCCGTGCTCCACCAGCGCCAGATTCGCGCGACACACCTCCCGCTTGAGCTCCTCCAACATCGGCTACCCCTTGCGCGCTCGATCGCGCATCGCGATCAGGGATTTCATCACGTGTGCCAATGCCTTCGGGTGGTCGACCACGCCGAAGCTGTCGTGCAGCTGTCGGTAGAGTGCGTACAACTTGGCGTAGGTCGCTGCGGCCGCCTTGCGGGGCCGATAGACGGTGTCGGGTGACCGAACCATCTTCCGCTGCGCGCTCCGCACGCTGCGGTACGCGCCCCCAGCGACCGCACCGAAGATCGCTGCGCCCAACGCGCACGTCTGGGCGGAATGGCTGATCTTCATGGGACGATTGCAGACATCGGCATAGATCTGCATCACGAATGGGTTCTTGTCTGCGATCCCGCCACAATTCACGACGTCACGGACCAGCACCCCGTATTCCTCCAGCCGATCGATGATGGTCAGTGCTCCAAAGGCTGTTGCCTCCACCAGTGCCCGGTACACTTCCGGTGCGGTCGTATGCAGCGTCTGTCCCACGAGCAGCCCGGTGAGACCGGGGTCTACCAGGATCGTGCGGTTGCCGTTGTTCCAGTCCAGCGCGAGTAGCCCACTCGCTCCGGGCCGGAGCTTGTCCGCCGCGCGAGAGAGTCTGACGTGCGGATCGCCCGACGCGGTGTAGGTTCCAGGCGCGAGATGACTCACGAACCAGTTGAAGATGTCACCAACGGCCGACTGCCCCGCTTCGAGGCCGTACATGCGCGGCAGAACCGAGCCGGGGACGATACCGCACAGTCCCGGAATGTCGGGGAGCGCTTCGTCAGTCGGTGCGACCATGATGTCACACGTGCTGGTGCCGATGATCTTGACCAGCGTTCCCCGCTTGATGCCCGCGCCCACCGCTCCCATATGCGCATCGAACGCACCCACCGCCACCGGTACACCGGCTGGAAGACCGACTTTGTGCGCCACATCGGCATGCAGCAACCCTGCCTGGCGATCCGCCGGCACGGCTCGCTGGGCGTATCGCCGTCGGAGCGGCGCGAGGTCAGGATGCAGCGATGCGAGGAAGCGCTCGGAAGGGAGCCCGCCCCAGTCGTCGTGGTACAGCGCCTTGTGTCCTGCCGCGCAGATGCCCCGTGCGAGCGTGTGGGGGTCGGTATTGCCGGTGATGAATGCCGGTATGAAATCGGCTAACTCGACCCATCCATACGCCGCCGCGAAGACGCGCGGAGCACTCCGCCGGCAGTGCAGGATCTTCGACCAGTACCACTCGCTGCTGTACACACCTCCGTACTTCGTCAGGTACTGATCGGGATGCGCGGATGCCTTCTCCGTGATCTCGGCCGCTTCGGCGAACGCCGTGTGGTCTCGCCACAGCCACGCGTACGCGGCCAAATCTCGCCGAAAGGCACGGTGCAGCGCGAGGGGCGTGCCGTCGCGGTCGACGGGGATGGGGGTCGACCCCGTGGTGTCGATGCCGATGCCGACGACGTTTTCGACGCGGAATCCGGAGGTGCGCTTCGCGGCGGCGACCACGCGCTTGACCGACGCATGGAACCCGTCGATGTAATCTGCGGGGCTCTGGCGAGCCAGATTGGGGTCGGTGGTATCCAGGAGGATGCCGGCCGCACCACTGGGATACTGCCAAACCTTGGTGGCAACCTCGGTCCCGTCCGCAACGTCTACCACGAGGGCGCGCACGCTGTTGGTACCGAAGTCGACCCCAATGGCGAACCGCCGCTCGTGCGTACTCACGCTCCGGCCTCCAATGCCAAGACGTTTCCTACCACGAGGGCTGGTGGCGCTCGGCCGAACCCTGGTGCACTATGATGCCGTCGGATCCGGACGAATGCTAGGGGAGAAACGCAACGTGATCGAAGCCGTGGTCTTTGACATGGACGGACTGCTCGTGGACAGCGAGCCGGTGTGGTTCGAGGCCAGACGCGAGCTCCTGTCGCGATTTGGCAAGCGCTGGACCGACACCGACCAGGAAGGACTCATGGGTGTCAGCACGGCGACGTGGGTCGCCTATGTGTGGGAGAAGCTCGAGGGAGCCATGACGCAGGGAGAGGTCCTGGAGCACGTCGTGGGGATCATGGCGGCATCGTACGAGCGTGGCGACGTTCCGCTGCTTCCTGGTGCAGTCGAAGCGCTGGACCACTGCGCAGCCCGCTACCGAGTCGGGCTGGCTTCCGGGTCCCCCAGGGTGCTGATCGACGCTGCGCTCACGGGCGCCGACTGGCACCGATACTTCGAGGTGGTCTTGTCGAGCGACGAGTGCGCTCATGGCAAACCGGCGCCGGACGTCTACCTCGAGGTGCTGCGCCGCATGCAGGTCAGCCCCGCACGGGCCGTCGTGTTGGAGGACTCGTCCGCGGGTGTGCGCGCCGGCAAGGCAGCCAACGCGAAGGTGGTCGCCATCCCTCGAGCCTACACGGCACCCGACGATCCGGCGATCGGGCTCGCGGACACGCGCATCGACTCTCTGCGGTCCCTGCCGGAGGTGCTCGAAGCGATGTAGCGAGCGCGCGCGGCAACCGTGTCGGCACATGGTGTCGGGTCGAGCCAGCGATGCCTCGACGCGCTGCCCGACAGAGGTGCGACGCTCTCGCGTCCTACCAGAACACTTGGCGCGCCAGCGCGCGTGGGGACTCGTCGGCCCGGTACGGTCTGAGTCTCACGGTGTAGGTGTAGGGCTGGGGAAAGGTCCGGTATTCCGTCAGCACCGAAACCGCCGTTCCCCCGACGCCGCTCATGCGATGATCCAGATTCAGCGTGATCCCCTGCTGCGGCACGAGCTGGAACGGGTACCAGGCTCGCGAGAGGTTGTCGGTACCGAAGTGCTGCGTGCTGGCCTCCAGTAGCTGCTCTCCAGCCGCAAACAGACCCACCCCCGCCGCGCTCTCGAGACTGATCCAGCGGACGTCGGACTTGTTACCGTAGTCCTGCGGGACGAGATAGGGCACGTACTGCTCCGCGACCGTGCTGCGGAAGACGCCGATGCGGGCTCCGGTCCGACGGTCCGGGTAGGTCTCGAACGGCCCCCGTCCACTCCACTCGAGGTTGGCGAACGCATCGTCCAGCATCAACTGCAGCCCCACCTTCGGGAGCCAATCGGGCTGATTGCCCTTCGGGATGATCGTGTGCTCGAGGAGGATGTCGCCGCTCGCCAGTACGCGATAGCGGTAGCGCAGATCGAACCCGAGCGAGAACGTGCCCGGTGGCAGGACCGGCGGAGCGGCGTGGGCCACGATGTCGACGACGACTTCCCGTTCGTCTCGCTGCCACGCATCGAAGCCTTCCACGACGTGCGCCAGCCGATCGAGCCCCACCGCGCGCCATCCGTTCGCGATGTCGTTCCCCATCCCCTCCCGGTGCGTCGACAGCCTACCCCGGTAGACCCCCCAGGCGTCACGCTCGTTCGCGAGCGGGGCACGCCAGACGTTCGCCCGCGGTCCCTGCTGGAGCAGCTCCACGTCGCCGACTCTGATCGACGACAGCGTCCCGAAGCGCTCGTCGAAAGCGTAGGTGAAGCCCGCTCCGCGAACGATCACCGCGCCGTCGGTGACATCCATGGACAGCGGTGCGAACCGATCGAGGGCTTGGACCGGCGCTGCGGTCACTCCCGGGAGGAGGAACTGCTCCCAGGCAACCTCGTGCCCTCGTGGCGCCCAGGCCGTCTCGTCGGGAAGGGTGAACCGCACCTCGAGCCAGCGCTCCACTCCCGGCGCCGGCGAGTCGACCGGGATTCGCACCGTCGTGCTCTCGGCGGGAGCGAGGGCGAGCTCGAAGGTTCCTTCGTCGAGCACCTCACCTTCCGTCGTCACGCGCCAGCTTGCGTCGAGCTCCGACAGATTGGTGACATGGTGCCAATTGACGATACGGACGAGCCCCTGCGGAATGTCGACTGCCTCGATCGCCACCGGCTGGGCGGACTTCTTGAGCTGCCACAGCTCGGGTTGCGGAATGCGGTCAGGCCAGACGACACCGTACGAGCGACCGCCAATGCCGAGGCTGAAGAACTCTCCCTTTTGCTCGACGTCCTCGAACTCGAGCCAGAGCCGCGCCTCCCGGCGCAGCGCGGGCGAGTCGCTTTCGAGCTCGTGGTCGTCGAGCGCGCGGGCGAAGATCCGGACGTCGTCGACGGCGGCATTGGCCAGCTGCCCTGGATGCTCCATGCCGTGCAGGGCCGCGTTGCGGCCGATGTTGACAGGGAACGGATTGTGATCGATCTCGCCGGAGTGGCTTGTTGAGCCGACGACCACGCCGTCGACCATGAGCCGAAGCTCGGCACCGTCGTACACGCCGGCCAGGTGATGCCACGCCCCCTCCCACCCCTGTGGTAGAGGCACCGTGACCGAAACCCGCTGCCCGTCGTGAATGAAAAACTCGAGCGTGTCGGCCGCGACCTGCCGAAGTCCGAATTGGTGGTCGCCCTTCGTGAGAAGCGGACCGTGTCCGGTCCACCGTCTCGGCAGCACCCACATCGCGAGCGTCAACTGATCGCCCGTGATGTCGAGGCTCGGGTCGCGGTACAGCTCCACCCAATCGTCATGGCCGCTCAGCGCGAGTGCCCGTCCGCTGGAGCGGCCGGCGACGAGTTGCGCGCGCCCCATGAGGACACCGTCGTTGCCGTGCGGAGAGGCATCCGTCGTCACGCGCAGCGGCCAGGCGATGCCAGGACTCACCCAGTCCCACACTGCTCCCCCGATCGTGCGAGGGTACGCGCGGATCACGTGCCAGAAGTCGTCCATGCCACCGAGACTGTTCCCCGTCGCGGCCGCGTACTCGTCCATGAAGGAGGGACGCGGGTCGACCGCAGTCGACACCTGCCCAACCAACGTCTTCAGGCCGAAGGGGATCGGGTACCGCGGCCCCACGATGTCCTCGCAGTCGAGCGGGCTGTTCGACGGGAAGTAGTCGTTGTTTCCTCCGTAGAGCCAGGCGCGAGTCGGGTCCAGCCGCTTCCCCTCGGCGATGATCACGCAGATGTTATCTCCCGACCCGCTCTCGTTCCCCGCGCTCCAGATCACGACACTTGGATGATTGCGGTCTCGGAGCACCATCTTGCGACCCCGGTCCACATAGGCAGCCCGCCACTCCGGCCGCTCGGAGAGCCACTCCGTCGCGTGGGCTTCATCCCCCGTCTCATCGATCACGTACACACCCAGCGCATCGGCCAGGTCCAGGTACTCCGGGTTCGGAGGGTAGTGGGACGTGCGCACGGCGTTGACGTTGAACCGCTTCATGAGGATGAGGTCCTCGCGCATCGTCGCCTCATCCATGGTTCGTCCCGTGCGGGGATGGTGCATGTGGCTGTTGACGCCGTTGAGTTTCACCGGCCGGCCGTTGACGAAGAGCGCTTGATCTCTGATCTCCACTTCACGGAAACCCACCACCGTGCCAAGCACCTCGAGCGCCACCCCATCCGGTCCCACCAGCTCGAGCACCAGGCGATAACGGTTCGGGTGTTCGGCCGACCAGAGCCGAGGCGACACGACCGACATGACGAGGGTCTCCGCCGCAGTACCGCCTGCGGGAAGCGAGAGCGTCCGGCTCTCCATCGGCTCCAGAACTGGTACCGCGCCGTCGCCCGGATAGAGCGTGGCCCGAACTCGATACCCGTCGGCCGCGTCGTTTCCGTCGTTCTTCACCTCGGCAGCGATGCGCAGCTCGGCGTCGCGGTAGTCCGCATCGAGATCGGTGATCACGAAGAAGTCGCGCAGGTGAACCGGCGGCGTGGCGATCAGGTACACGTCGCGGTATATGCCCGACAAGCGCCACATGTCCTGATCTTCCAAATACGTCCCGTCCGAGAAGCGGTACACCTGTACCGCGATGTTGTTGACGCCCTCCCGGAGATACTCCGTGACGTCGTACTCGGCCGGCTCCATGCCGCCCTCGTTGTACCCGACCTCCCTCCCGTTGACCCAGACGTACGACGCAGACTTCACCCCCTCGAAGTGGAGGATGACGCGGCGGCCCGCCCAGCTGGTCGGGACCTCGAAGGAGCGCCGGTAGGAGCCCACGGGGTTGTAGTCAACAGGCACGGTGGGGGGCGTCGCCGGAAAGGGATGGACGATGTTTCGGAAGACGGGGTGTCCGAATCCCTGCATCTGCCAGTTGCTCGGCACCGCGATCTCGTCCCAGTCCGACGCGTCGAAGCCCGGTCGGAAGAAGTCCGCCGGGGCCTGCCTGGGGTTTTGCGCCCAACGGAACTTCCACCTGCCGGTGAGCAAGAGACACCAGGGTGACGCCGTGCGATCGCCGGCGAGGGCGGCCGCTACGCTGGCAAACGGCATCAACGTGGCGTGCGGCGCCACCTGACCCCGCTCGAAGACGGCTGGATTCTCCCAGTCGGGCGTCTCTTGAGCGAACCCCACCGCGGGGCTCAGGACCGCCAATGCCAACAGGCAGAATGGGATCGGCCGCATGGGATTCTCCGCCACCTCCGTGTGCTCTCGGGGCTCACTCGCGTTGCCGCTGCTGGCGGTGCCATCCCGCGGCTGCGATGCGCCGGGCTCCAGCTCGATCGCTCACCGCAAGAATGGTCCGACCGTCTGATGCAGTCCAGCAGTCGCTGCGACAGAGGACGTGCGTCACGACGGACTGGGTCTCCACCGTCGCGGCTGGTGCTTCGGGCCTCAGCGTGAGCATATCGGCCGTGCGGCTGCCACAGGACCCGTGACTCGACTGCGCCGGGCGTCAGGCAGCAGCCTGGCATGGAGGTCCGCTAGGGCTCTCGCGGGTTCAGCAGGGGCCGCGGTGCCTCGTCTTCCGATCGCCCGTGCGCCAGCACCCGCTCGGCAAAGTCGACGCGCTCACCCAACTCCACGATGTCGTCCCGCATCACCCGCATGTCGTCGTGCAAGAGCTCGACGGCCCGGATCAGCCGATCGAGCTCCTCCCGACCGGTAGCGTGTTTAGTGTCCCGCAGATGGTTATACCTCAGCTTCATACCGATCAGCACGAACGAGCCGAGACCAAGAAGCGCGATCACCGGCGCGATGAGTTTCGGCAATATCTGGCGACATGCGGGCTCCCGACACAGACACTGAGATTGGGGCATCTGCGGGCTTTGCACCCGTCCCTACGAGGCTCCCCGCAACTCGGTTTGCCGCACGCGTGGACGCCGAGCCGGCGAGCGATGTCACCGTACTCTACGCCGAATCCAGCCGCAATGGCAACGTGTCCGGGTAGCTTGTCCGGGCTGGCTTACGCCCTTAGCGCCCGCTCGCGAATCCGTGCGCCGAGTGCCTGCAGCTGTTCCTTGGTATGGCCCTCGAACTGGCGGGCGCACACGGCGCCGTAGGCAGTGCAGAGGGAGCGGCAGGAGGGACCGCGTACGGCCTGGTCGGCCATCTGGAAGAGCACGTGATCTTCCTTCTGGATGTGACCCCGGATCAGGTTGACGTACCCCATGGCCGCGTTGCGCAGCGTGGCCTGCGCCTCCGGATCGCCGGCGCGGGCACCCTCGAGCGCGCCAGCCATGTGTCGCGCGTAGGCCCGTCCCTGTTGGTGCTCCTGGAGCATCACCGCGATAGGGCCGTGATCGCGGGGCATGCCTGCCGCCTCCAACTCCGGAAACAGCAGATCCTCCTCTTTGCCGTGATGACAGGCGTCCGCGAACAGGCGGATGAACGTCACACAGTCCGCGAACGCATCGACGTCCCACCGCCCCTCCTCCGCGGCACGCACGAGCACTGCAAGGGCGCTGGCAACCTCGAGGATGTGCTGGTGTTCGTCCCTGAGACGAGAGGTCGCGGTCTCTGAAGCGGCATCGGGCATGGAGAACCCTCGGTTGGTGCGCGGCGCTCGCCGCTAGTCCAGTTGACGGAGCAGGTGTTCGACCAACCGGTCGAGCACGGGTAGCGCGGCCTGGATGTCGGCCGGGATGATCTGCACGGGCGGCGGACAGCGGAACAGTCGGTTGCGGTACGCGGCTAGGACCAGGAGATCCCCCTGCTCCTGACGCGCCAGCGTCACGCCGATCGTCTCCCGCGCAACGCCCCGCGAGCGGCGGCACGCGAAGGCTCGATCCTCCCATCCCCGGTGCAGACCTGGACTCACGCACTCGAGCTCGTCACCGCTCATGAGGTCGATCACGTCGGTGAACTGAAGGACGCTCGGAACGTGGATTCCGTCCCGGTGGCGATCGACTTCCGGCGGTGGTGTCGCGAGTTGAGCCCCGATCGTCGCGGGGAAGCGGTCTTTGACCGGCTGCAGCAGCCGGATCGCTAGTACTTCCGCGGCTCGGAGACCCAGATCCAGCGTCTCGATCAACGCGACCAGATCCGTGGCCGTCTGCTCCCGCGCAGCCTGTACTGCCGACCACAGCCGCCGAGCCTCATCCGCGGGTCCGACGAGTATGGTGTCGGACAGCTTCGTCATTGCTCGTCTCCCTGCCCGGTCCCCGTGGTCGTGAACTCGCCCGCCGCGGTGACGGCAGCGTGGCACTGCCGGCACCGGGCGCGTTCGGGATGGGACGTCCGAATGTCGTCACGCGCGCCGGGGCCGGCGTGGCATGCCACGCATCGCTCCCGCATCAGCAGCCGGTGGGGGATGGTCGGCGGAGCACCCGGCGTCGCGCGCTCACCCCGCCGCAGGTTCTGCGGCAACCCGATGAAATCATTGTCCACCAGCACCGCTTCGCTCGTGACGAACACGTGACACTGGCGGCAGCGCTGCGTGGAGCCCGCCATCGCCGTCGCCGCATGTGGCGACGGGGGAGCGAACGCCGTGCCGACGGCCTGGCCGTCCGCGTCGTGGCACGCCGAGCACTCGGCGCCGGGATCGGCGTGCGGGATCGTGGGCGGCGCACCGTCGTATGCGCGCCGCGCGGCCCGTACAGCCGCGGCTGACGGCACCGCGGCCTCCGTCGCATCGCGCTCGAGCGCACCGGACCCGCATGCCAGGAATGCGATGAGCACGAAGAACGACCTGCGCATCACACCGGCTCCAATCGTACCGCGCACTTCTTGAAATCCGGCTGCTTCGAGATGTTGTCCATCGCGTCGAGCGTGAGCACGTTCGCCAGGAGCCGCTCGTCGAAGAAGGGGATGAACACCGATCCTGCAGGTGGCTGGCCGCGTCCGTCCACCTGCACGGGAAGCTCGAGGCTGCCCCGCCTGCTGACGACCCGTACCTCCTGCCCGGACCGCACCCCGAGCCGCTCGGCGTCTGCCCGGTTCATCTCGACATACGCCCGCGGGACCGCCTGATGCAGCTGTTTCACACGTCGCGTCATGGAGCCGGTGTGCCAGTGCTCGAGCACCCGGCCCGTGCACAGCCAAAACGGGTACTCGCCGTCCGGCGATTCCGCCGGCGGATGCCACGGTCGCAGCCAGAACGCGGCCCGCTCACCGTATCCCTTTGCTTTGTAGAAGTGCACACCCCTGGCCTTCTGCACGTACGGATCGTAGCCGGCCGCGTAGCGGTAGCGCGTTTCGACACCGTTCACCACCGGCCACAGCATCCCGCGCGTCTGTGTGAGCTGCTGATAGGATGCGAGATCCTTGCCGTGACCGAGCGTGAACCGCCGATACTCCTCGAACATCGGCTCATGCCAGTCATCCTCCGGCCACGGGAAGAGGTGTCCCATGCCCATCCGCTTGGCGACCTCGATGATCTGCCATGCGTCCTCTCGGGCTTCGCCCGGCGGATTCACCGCCTGCACCCAGTGCTGGGTGCGCCGCTCGGTGTTGCCGAACACACCCTCCCGCTCTACCCACGCGGCCGAGGGGAGGATCAGGTCGGCCACCTCGGTGGTCGGCGTGGGATAGATGTCGCTTACCACGAGGAACCGGCCGTCACCCGCCCGGCGGTCGATGCGGTGGAGATTCGGAATCGTGACCCACGGATTGGTCGTCTGGGTCCACAGCACCTTGATGTCGCCGCGCATGAAAGCGCGGAACATGTCCATCGTGTGGTACCCGGGTGTTCCGTTGAGCGTGCCGGGCTCGAGCTCCCAGATCTCCTCGGCCTCGGCCCGGTGCTCGGGGTTGGTGACCACCATGTCGGCCGGCAGGCGGTGCGCGAAGGTCCCCACCTCACGGGCTGTGCCGCACGCCGACGGTTGGCCCGTGAGGCTGAACGGGTTCGCGCCGGGACGGCTGATCTTGCCCGTGATCAGGTGAAGATCATTGATCAGGTTGTTCATCCACGTGCCGCGAGTGTGCTGGTTCACTCCCATGCACCAGAGGCTGACCGTCC